>JACYMF010000051.1 GCA_015272165.1 Cyanobacterium sp. T60_A2020_053 | reverse complement strand
TGTCTTCTTGTCAAAAACAAATCAATTTTGATCCTGACTTTGAAAACACCCTGCTTTTTAAGGTCGGTGGAGGGCGCCCTTCACCCCATGTAACTCCTTACACGGTAGGAATGGAGACTAAACTAAATTATTCAACAACCCCTAAATATGTTACAAATAATTTTAGACAGCTATTCATTATTACAATATTATGAACCAAAGGATTATTAACATTTTACGCACAGGAAAACCCCAAGAAACAATTAACATTAAAGGCTGGATTCGCACAAAAAGAGAGTCTAAAAAATTTACTTTTATTGAAGTCAGCGATGGCTCATCTTTAGCTAATTTACAAGTTATTTTAAGTGAAGATTTAGCCGATTATGGCAATTTTATCAAAAAGTTAAATACGGGCGCTTCTGTGGGCATAGAAGGCATTTTGGTAGAATCTCCAGCCAAGGGGCAAAGGGTAGAATTACAAGCAGAAAGCGTTACTATTTATGGTGAATGTGATGGGCAAGATTATCCCTTACAAAAAAAACGTCACTCGCTGGAATTTTTGCGCACCATTGCCCATCTTCGGGGTAAAACTAATACCATGGGCGCGGTGATGCGAGTGCGTAATGCTTGTGCTACAGCTATCCATCAATTTTTCCAAGAAAAAGGCTTCTTATGGGTGCATACTCCCATTATTACCGCTAGTGATTGTGAGGGCGCTGGGGAGTTATTCACGGTGACTAATTTCGATTTAGATAATATTCCCCGTCAGAAATCGGGGGAGATTAATTTTAAAGAAGATTTTTTTGGTAAACGGGCTTATTTAACCGTAAGTGGGCAACTAGAAGCAGAGATTATGGCCATGGCTTTTAGTAATGTTTATACTTTTGGGCCTACTTTTCGGGCAGAAAATTCTAATACTTCTCGTCATTTGGCGGAATTTTGGATGGTTGAGCCGGAAATGGCTTTTTGTGATTTAGAAGGTGATCAAAATTTGGCGGAAGAATTTTTAAAATATATCTTTAGTTATGTGTTGGAAAATTGTCCAGAAGATATGGAATTTTTTAACCTGAGAATTAATGATCAAGTATTAGCAAATGCTGATAAAATTATTAATAATGAGTTTGCCAGAATTACTTATACTGAGGCAATTAATTTATTGGAGAAAAGTAGTAAATCTTTTGAGTTTGACGTGCGCTGGGGCATTGATTTACAATCAGAACATGAGCGTTATTTAGCGGAAGATTTATTTAAAAAACCGGTTATTGTGACGAACTATCCTAAAGATATTAAGGCTTTTTATATGCGTCTCAATGATGATCAAAAAACGGTATCTGCTATGGATATTCTAGCACCCGGCATCGGTGAAATTATCGGTGGTTCACAACGGGAAGAACGTTTGTCCGTGTTACAAAGCAGAATTGAAGAATGTGGGGTGGAGGGCGCTGATTTGTGGTGGTATCTGGATTTAAGGCGTTTTGGCACTGTGCCTCATGCTGGATTTGGTTTAGGTTTTGAGCGCTTAGTGCAGTTTATGACGGGTATGGATAATATCCGTGACGTGATTCCCTTTCCGCGCACTCCCATGAATGCTGATTTTTAGCGGTTTTATCCCTAGGGTAAGGGTGGCGATGTATAGGTGGTGCTGAAAAAGTGAAGTCGTGAGGGCAAATTGACAATGGACAATGGATAATTGACAATTATGAGGTTTTACTATCCTCATGTAGTATATGTAATTTTGTATTTTAACTGCATTTTATTTAAAAAAAGCGTGATTTTGCGTATTTTTTGATGCTTGTAGTCTTTCTTACAGCAGTTTTCATTTCCTTAAACCACAATTTAGATAGTCACAAAGACTCCCTTTGCGTCTTAGCGCCTTTGCGAGAAACAAAAAACGTGGTTTATTCATGTGAAATGCACTGTAACCCTTATTAACCAAAACTTTTGAGTTATATCAGGTTCGGATAATTAGTTACAAATAGATTATATCTTCGCAATTTACCCACCGTGTAATGAATTACACGGCTAACGGTACCTCGTTCAATAAATTGAACTAAGATTGTTTTTAATTGATTTATAAGTGATCGCGCAGCGGCAGCCTTCGGCTGATCAAGCGGACTTGATATTATTCAGTAAATCCTAATTAGTAGTTAGTTTTTCATTATCCATTAAATACCGACACTGATTCTATCTTGATGATGATAGTGTTTCGGATGATGATTCAGCGCCCTCCCCTCTGCCATAGACTTAGTCTTACCCAATAATTCAAGGTTGAAACGATAACCAACATTTCTGACGGTTTGAATTAAATTCGGTTGACGAGGATCAATTTCAATCTTTTTGCGCAATGATAACACATGAGTATCAATAGTACGCTGATTTTCAATGGCTTCGGGCCAAGCGCGCCTCAACAATTCACTACGACTCAACGGAATTCCCTGCGCTTGAGTAAGCACATATAATAGACTAAACTCTTGGGGAGTCAGATCGATAAATTCCCCCCTAAATTCTACCCTTCTTTGTACTAAATCAATTTTCAAGTCACCAAAATCTAGGGTGAGGGGCGCATTATTAACTCGATACCGTCTTAATAAAGATTCGACGCGCGCTAAAAACTCCTGCACACCAAAAGGTTTTTTGATATAGTCATCAGCGCCCGATTTCAAGCCTTTAACCACATCTTTTTCACCAATTTTTGCTGATAAGACGAGAATTAGACACTGATTAACCTGAGATAACCAGTTACAAAATTGGATTCCATCCCCATCAGGCAAATCAGAATCAACAATCATTAAGGTTGGGGGATTTTTGTCGAGATCAAACTTAGCCTGTTGAATAGTGCTGTATTGATGGGTGACATAACCTATCTGTTGTAAATGCCAAGTCAATAACGATCTTAAATGAGAGTTACCTTCAACTATAGAGATGTAAATCACTTTTTCAGTTACTAATATGTTGAATCTTTGATAAACTTAGCATAACTAAGGAATTGTCAAGATGTTGTAACAAATAATACTTAGGGGTTAATAAAAAATTGCTATGGAGTGATTAGGGAAAAAGCAAAAAGTTTCAACCCCTTACTACCAAATAGTTATTTGTGAGTTAATTTCATGATTCTCATTGTTAATTTTTCTTTTCAACTGGCTTGATTTAGTGGTATTCTTTGTTGTGATGTTAAAGCCTAACTACTATTATGGATTAACCAAAAAGGCAAAGATTATGAGTGCTAAGTTATCTTTCTGTTGTTCTTTCCTTAACCAAAAATTATTGATTAATTCAGCAGCACCAAGTAAATAATTACCTAAAATATTCTGTTATTTAAAGAGCTTTAGATTATGGATAGTACTAATGAAAAAAGATTTAATCGTCGCATCCTTGCCGTATGCAGAGTCTTAGATGAAAATAAAAATTTTCTCGGTTTTACCCTTGATTTAACAGTTGAAGGTATTCAATTAATTGTCAATAAAAATTTTCCTCTCCAAGAACAATTTGTCATAGTTTTAAGCCAAAATGTTAATGATGAAGACAGTAGTTATCAAGAAATTACTGTAACCATAAAACAAAAATGGCGTTCTGAAACTAATGAAGAATATGATCAAATTGGTGGAGAAATTATCGCAGTTGATCTTCCAGAAGAATTAAGTAAATTAGTTAAATTTTGCGATGAAAAAGCTAAAGAGAAATATCAATTTGATTTAAAATTAGTATAGTTATTTATGACTCAAAAACAACAATTTATTGAGCAAATTAATAAAAAAAAAGATGATTTATTTGCTATTTTAGATAAATTTACCGCTCTCAAATTATTAGTGGTGGGAGATTTAACCCTTGATGAGTTTATGACTGGGGAAGTTGAGCGTTTATCAAGAGAAGCGCCCGTCTTAATTTTACGTCATGAGGAAACGCGCCAAATACCGGGGGGGGGCGCTAATGCGGTGTACAATTTAGCCAAACTAGGGGCAAAAATTACTGTAGCTGGATATGTAGGTGATGATATTCAGGGAGAAGCCTTAATGGATATTTTTCACCAAGCGCACATCGACACCCAAGGAATTATTAAAGATAACCAGCGCCCGACAGTTACCAAAACTCGTATCGCAGGTCATGCAAGACAATCTGTCACTCAACAAATCGTGAGAATTGATCGCAAATCTGACCAATTACCAGCGCCCTCCCTGCAACATAAACTAGCTGATTTTATCAAAAATTATGGCAGTGTAGTGGATGGCATCGTTTGCTCCGACTATGGTGATGGAGTGTTTACTCCTACTGTTATAGCTCCATCCCTTAAGCATGATTTAGTGGTGGTAGATACTCAAAAAGACTTACACCGCTTTCAAGGGGCAACAATTTTCACCCCTAATCTTCCTGAAGCTGAATTAGCTGTGGGTTATGCCATCCCCGACGAAGTCACATTACTTCAAGCTGGAAAAGATTTACTACAACAAACTAACGCCCGATATATCCTCATTACCAGAGGAGAAGAAGGCATGAGTTTATTTTCCCGTGATGGAAAAATTGACCATATTCCAGCCTTTAACCGCACAGATGTATTTGATGTGACGGGCGCTGGAGATACTGTCGTCTCAGCCTTATCCCTCGCCCTCGCCTGTGGTGCTACCCCGTGGGAAGCATCGATATTAGGTAATTTAGCGGCTAGTATTGTGGTTAGGGTATTCGGCACGGCTACCACTAGCACCACCGCCATGAAAGAAGCCTTAACAGTTTATCTTGACGACAACCTTTAAATTTATGCTAGGGATTGGTGAAAAAGGGCAAAGGTTTAAAGGTGACTAGGCTTCAGGTTGCAGGTTTCAGGTGTAATTTTCAAACCTAAGACCTAACTTCCGATACCTGACACCTTTACAAATGTGCTTAAAACCGATACGCTATAGGGTTTACTAGGAAAAAGATTTTTCTTTCAAAGAATCAGAATCTTGATAAGACTTTTCTAGTAACATAATCTGTTTTGCTTTTTGACTCAAAAGATTTTTATTAATCACATTAAGCAACAAAGCATCGGTAGAGAATAAACCACCACCATTGACTAAGAAAAACAAAAAACAACCAGCATAAATGGCAGATAACTCCAAATAAGGGAGACTTAAACCAGCCACCAAAATATGATGATACATCGCCACACACATAGTGCCAAATAAACCCAAAGAAGCCACTCTAGTAAATAAACCAAGGGCAACTAAAGGCGCACCGATTAACTCTGTGTAGGCTGCCACATAGCTAAAGAAAATAGGAAAAGGTAAGCCAATATAAGAGACATAAGCCTCAGCAAAACTCTCAATATTACTTAATTTGTCCATGCCATTATGGACCATCATAATACCAATTACCGCGCGCAACAACGCCCAAGCAGTTTGTGAGCCTAAACTGACTTCGCAGTTAGGTTGCAATACTTTGCTAATGATTAAGTTTAATTTCATGATTATTCGTTAATAATTGCTTATCATTAAGTTTTGATTGATAAAACTTAATATTTGCTTTACATATATTAATATAACCCATTATTCTGAGAAATAGCTTATGATCCCAGATCATATTCATTACACTGTGGGTTAAGACACTAAATCCAGCGCCCTCCACCCTATTTTTAAATATTAGGAATAGAATATATCGCTCTTTTGTCATTATCTGAAATCATTGTTGGGTTGCGTTAGCGCTAACTCAACCTACAAGTTTAGGATTAGTGATCAAAAGAACTTGATATTATTTATAATTTTTCTGATGTCGTTGTTGATGCCATTGCCAAGCATGATTGATAATAGTTTCAATATCGGGATATTGAGGTTGCCATTGCAAAATTTCCCGTGCTTTTTGGCTACTACCGACTAGAATAGGAGGGTCTCCAGCGCGCCTCGCCCCAACCATCACATTAAAATCTATTCCTGTGACTTTTTTTGCCGCCGCAATCACTTCTTTAACCGAGAAACCGCTACCATTACCGAGATTAAATACTTCGCTTTTACCTCCCTTGAGCAAATATTCTAAACCGATGAGGTGGGCTTGAGCTAAATCCGTGACGTGGATATAATCCCTAATACAAGTGCCATCAGGGGTATCATAATCATCCCCTAAAATAGTAATATGATCCCTTTTTCCTAATGCAGTGTAGAGAGTAAGAGGTATTAAATGAGTTTCAGGATTGTGATCTTCCCCAATCATACCATCAGGATCAGCACCAGCAGCGTTGAAATAACGAAAAGCTACATATTCCCAATTATAGGCGCGCTGAAAGTCTTTTAACATATTTTCTACCACTAACTTAGTATAGCCGTAAGTATTGATCGGGCGCTGGGGATGATGTTCGGGAATAGGTAATATTTCGGGGATGCCATAGGTAGCGCAGGTAGAAGAAAAAACCAGACGGCGCACGCCAAACTCTTCCATTACTTCTAACAAGTTAAGAGTTGACACCACATTATTACGATAATACTTGGTGGGGTTAGTCATGGATTCTCCCACATAGGCATAAGCAGCAAAATGAATCACTCCTTCGATGTCATTTTCTTGAAATACTTTGGTTAATAATTCTTTATCGCTTAAATCCCCTACTACTAACTTTGCTTGTAAAGTTTGGGCAACGTCTCCATGTCCATAAACGAGATTATCGAAGATAATTAAATCATAACCACGCTGTTGCAATAGTTTAACAGTGTGTGAACCGATATAACCAGCGCCCCCCGTCACTAAAATCGTCATAATATCATTACTTAACTATTTTGCTCATATTGTATAGTGAACTAAGCTACAATGTTAAATTAAATGGACAGCATAGAAATGAATTATCGAAGAATAAAGGCTTGAAACCTTTGCCCTTTGCCCCTTTAACTTTTCCCTTTTTCAAACCTTTGCCCTTTGCCCTTTTAACTTTTCCCTTTTTCAAACCTTTGCCCCTTGCCCTTTTAACTTTTCTCTTTTGAAACCGTGAATCAGCGCCCGTCACCCTTTCTCAACACCCATTATGGTTTATTAGGATTGCATCCTTCTGCCTCAGAAATTGCCATTCGTCGCGCCTATCGAGAATTGAGCAAAAAATATCATCCTGACACCACTGATTTACCCGTGTTGGAAGCCAAGCAAAAATTTCAGACTCTTAACGAAGCCTATCACACTCTCGCCAACCCAGATCGGCGCTACCTCTACGATTTAGAAATTGGTTACTCCCGTTGGCACGTTATTCATAATTCTCTGGATATGGTGGAGGGCGCTGGGTATGACTCACAACGCTCTGCTTATCTTGATCCTAGCGATCGTCCTTTGTCTTCGGGGGAGATTTTTGCCCTATTTTTAATGGGATTTACCTTATTTTCCTGTACCATCTTAGTATTTTTTCTGTCATGGCTTAAAACTTGATTATCAGGTTGATTTTCTTCTTGGTTATTATTATTTCCTAATCCCATAAAACTTAAAATTAAATATCCTGATAAAACTAAAAAAGCAACATAAATAAAACTTTCTAAAAATTTATTTTCTTTCTTTCTTTTTGGTCTTTTTTGATAAAGTAATTTTTGGGTGTTTAACTCGTCAGTATTAGAAATAGTTTCCGCAAAAAATAATTGTGCTTTTTCCTTATTCCTTCTGGCACTAATCATGAAATCAAGGGTATTTCCTTGGGCATCCAGCGCCCGATAAAGATACTTTTTTCGACCTTGTAAATAAAAAGGAATTTGCACCACTCGCCAACCTTTACGATGTTTCCTTTGAGTTTCTAGCCAACGTTTTTTCGCTAAAACTGCATAATCAGTAACTAAATTATTGATAGTGTTAGAATCAATTCTGAAGCCCCTTTCTTCCATTACCGTTTTAAGTTCAGTATAAGTTAAGGGATAGGAAACATACCACTGCACACACAACAGGATAATTTCCTCTCTAATTTGACTCCAATGATGAGCATTCCTCATAATGATACTGATGATCAGCTTTTACGGTATTATGATTATAACGAAGGTGATCATATCATGTTTTTTCTCTAGTTGTGTTGATTTTACTTTTAAATAAACTCAATTTTTTGTTTATTTAACTAAATTAAGGTTTAGATATACTACAGAGTCAAAAAATATGTAAAAGCAATATTGTTTAAACAAAAATAGCCTTAAAAATACAAAGTAATAAACACCACCGTCAGAGGATAAACCTCTATAATTGTCAATTATCCATTAGCATCACGGCATTACTTTTTCATCAACCCCTAATTAACTATTACTCCAAATTAACTATTAAAAATAACTATAAATGTCAGCTCTTAATATTCAAAACTTACACTTTAACTATGAAAACAATTTAATTTTAAAAGACTTAAATTTAATTATAAAACCGGAAGAAAAAGTAGGTTTAATTGGTTCCAATGGCTGTGGTAAAACGACTTTATTTTTGACAATTTGTGGAATTTTAGCACCACAAAAAGGACTGATAACCGTATTTAATAAAAAGATAAATCAAGGTAAATTCTACCCTAATATTGGCTTTGTATTTCAAAACCCTAATGATCAATTATTTTGTCCAACGGTTAGAGATGATATTATTTTCGGTGCAGAAAATCTGGGGTTATCTCCCACAGAAATTCAACAGCGCCTGTCATCAGTATTAGAAGCCACAGGCGTAGCGCATTTACAAGATAGAGTCTCCCATCAATTGTCAGGAGGCGAAAAATGTATGGTTGCCATTGCTTCCATTTTGATTATGCAACCCAAATTAATATTATATGATGAACCGAGCGCTAATTTAGACCTAAAAGCGAGACGAAGGTTAATTAATTTTTTGCAATCTTCACTGGAAACTCTGATGATTTCCTCCCATGATTTAGAAATGATTAGAGAAGTATGTAACCGAGTAATTTTGTTAAATAATGGTCAAATTATTGCCGATGGCTACCCTGATGAAATCATGTCAAATGAGGAGTTAATGGCAGAAAATTGTTTAGAAGTTCCAGCTTCATTGTGTTGATTCTAACTCATTTTTTTTCAGATTTTAACCAAGAAGCTAAAGGTTCATCATTTTCATCTAACTTTAAAATACCTGCAAAAAAGCCACCTAAAAAAGCAATAGGTTGCCGTGAAATCTCGTTACAAATAAAACTTAATTCTGTTAAAAACATAGATTATTATGATTGTTTGTTTAGTATTGCTATATTTTAGTTATTTCCTTACCGTGTAATGAATTATATCAAGTTCGGATAATTTGTTGCCAATAGATTCTGCCTTCGCACTTTACCCACCGTGTAATGAATTACACGGAACCAACAGTTTTTCGTTCAATAAATTGAACTAAGATTATTTTCAATTTATTTATAAGTGGTTAAATGAACCTAATATTACATCATACAACAGAGCCTAATTAATTAGGGTTTGCTGAAAAAGTATTTTGGTGAGGGGAGGTGTCGCGGCTTCGGGTGTCAGGTTTCAGGTGAAATGCTTATAAGTTTAAGACTTTAGCCAAATAGTTATTTTTCATAAATTGCTCATTTGTATCAATTATTTTTGATT
>JACYMF010000050.1 GCA_015272165.1 Cyanobacterium sp. T60_A2020_053 | reverse complement strand
ACAGTTGTTTCAACCTATCAGAAAATTGCATATCATCCCGCAATGATGCAACGCCTCTAATTTTAACTGAGCTATAATTGATTTGGGAATTCTTACTGCTAAACTATTTCCCCATTTACTAATAACTGACATGATAATCACTTCCCATTAGAACATATCAACTTTCATTCATTGAATATCAAATGTAGATACTTTGATTAATCATCATAAAAAACGAAATATTATTTTAAATCTAGTTGCTGAAGGATATGAGTGAGGCGCGCGCCGTCGGTAATATAGAGATAACCGAGTAAAGTTTCTAATCCTGTGGCTTGTTGATACACTGTCAATGACAAACGGCGAGGAGATTTATTGACAGAATTACGCCCACGCCTTACCCAGTCTTTTTCTTCTGGGGTTAATTGAATCATAATTTGATTCAGGTAGCGCGCTTGAGTTTCTGCTCTCACTTGTTCCACTACCCGGCGATGGTGATCTGCTATCTTTAAACAAGGTAAAAGATAATGAGTGCGAATGTGCAACTCATAAACAGCATCACCAATGTAGGCTAAGGTATTGGGGGAAATTTGTCGCAATGAAGAAGGAGAAATTGATTTCGCAGGTAATAAATTATGCTCTTTCTTGACTTCATCAGATGCGGAGAATAAGTCATTTTCCTGCCCTTTTTCATCACTTGGCATTGTCATAATCAGATTAGGCTAAATCCTCTAATGCTTCATCTAGGGAAGGGCGCAGATTAAGGAATTTTTCCAGTCGCACCATTTTGACGGTTTGGGTAACTCTAGGGTTAGTAACAATTTGTAATTTGCCCTTCACTGCTTCCATCGCCTTAACAATACGCACCAGCGCCCCTAACCCTGAGCTATCAATAAAGTCAATTTGAGATAAATCGAGGATAATATTTTTAATACCCTCTTTGACATAGCTGAGGATTACTTTCTGAAAAGTCGGCTCAGAAAATGCGTCTAGCTGCCCTACTAGGTGAAAAATTTGACAATTTTTTCTGACTTCACGAGTGCCTCTTAAGCTGACCGTCAGATTGAGTTGTTCTGAAATAACTACCTCCCTACTTATTGTAGCTAATCATATTGATACTATAATATAACTCAAATTGGTTTAAGTTCCCACCTCTTTATGAAGTTATTTTATTTTTCTGTCTTTTTTACCCTAATTTTTCCTTTTCCCAGTCACGGATTACCTCCAGAGTCAGACACTCCAGAAGAAGTTTTAAGCACTGAAATAATCGTTGAAGGGCGCTCTTACCTTGATAATTCGCCCCTGTCTGCCTCTGAATACGCCGAATTAGAAGCAGAAAAAGTCTCACCCCGTTTCGCAACACAATTAGCTGACGAGGTAAGACACAATATTTTTTTACTTCAATTACTGAAAATGTTTAAAACCCTCACTCCGCTTTAGGGAAGGAAAGGGGAAGCAGAGGAGGCACGGGAGAAAGGGAAGCAGGGGAAGCAGGGGAAGCAGGGGAAGCAGGGGAGGCAGGGGAGGATTATAATTCATAATTCATAATTCATAATTCATAAACCCTTTGCCCTTTGCCCTTTAAAAACCTTTGCCCTTTCAACTTTGCCCTTTAATTAACGCACACAACCCTGTAAATTTTCGGTTTCAATGGGTTTAATGAAATAGAGAGTTAAAAACTTACCAGCGTTAGCAAGATATAACGGTAATTTACGTAAGAGTTTGAGGGGCGCTGGGGCATTAGTCGCATCAATGGCGCGCAACTTCTCACAATTACTCACACAGGCTTCTAAGCTACCGTAGAATTTAGGATCATCCAAATCTAACATGATAGGGAAGACGCGCGCTGCAGTTTCATTGGTTTTCTCAATTACCTTTTTATCATAATCCCTTGCATCTAAACCAATAGAAGCGTAAAAATCAGAGCGCTGAATATCATTAAGATACATCGTCGCAAATACAGATAACAAAAAGAAACGACACCATAAGCGCGCCCTCCAGTCATTAAGAAACTCAGGTTTACCTTTGAGAATTGCATCAAAAAAGTCACCGTGACGATTTTCGTCTTGACACCAATTTTCAAAAAACTTGAAGATAGGATAAATGCGATTTTCAGGGTTTTGCTGTAAGTGACGGTAAATAGTGATATAACGCCAATAACCAATTTTTTCGGATAAATAAGTGGCGTAGAAAATAAACTTAGGTTTAAAGAAAGTATAACTACGACTTTTAGTTAAAAAGCCTAAATCAAGAGATAAATTAAAATCAGTTAAGGCTTTGTTGAGGAAACCAGCATGGCGCGCCTCATCCCGTGACATGAGATTAAAACCTTCTGCTAAAAGAGGATTGGTAGTTTTTAATCTTCTTCCTAATTCCTTGTATAACAAAAAGCCCGAAAATTCAGCAGTGCAAGAGCGCTCTAAAAATTCTACAAATAAACGACGAGTTTCCCCATCAATATGATCCCAAGACTGATCAAAATCAGCATTGCGGACAAAATGATGACGGTTGTAATCTTCTTTAAACTCAGCGATGACGGCTCTTAATTCATCTTCGTTAACACTGAGGTCCATTTTTGCCATCTCGTCAAAATCCGTGGTGTAAAAACGAGGGGTTAAAATGGTTTCTTTTGCTGGGGTTTTAATACCCGGACGTAATTCTTCAAATTCTGGTTTGTTAACTGTTGTTACCATAGTTATGTGATTTTAGACAGTATTTTTAAGTTTATAATGGCTATTTTATGCTTTCCTCAGTTTAACAGAGTCTGCACTACTTCTTTTTGTTAAGTTTATTAATACTTGTTACATTTACATTAAGTTTTGTAAACTTACTTGACTTTTTACTGTTTTTAAAATTAATACAACTATTTCAATTCAAAACCTCATCGAAATAAGGTTTGCTGAATAATATTAAGTTCGGATAATTAGTTACAAATAGATTCTCTCTTCGCACTTTACCCACCGTGTAATGAATTACACGGAACCAATAGCCCGATAGTTCAATAAATTGAACTAAGATTATTTTTAATCGATTTATAGGTGATCAAACGAACATGGATACTACACGAAGATAGTAAAACCTCATAACTGTCAATTATCCATTGTCAATTGTCAATTTGCCTTCACTACTCCACTTTTTCAGCAAAATCTAAATAGGCTTCTACTACTTTTTTAGAGTGAAACCTAAATTTTACAGACTTGAACCTCCCCGACCTAAAGGAACGGGGATTCCCATATAGACTCTTATCTAGGCTTGGCTTTGTAGCCTCACCCCCGACAGAACGCCATTACTGGGCTGTTTAATTACGGTAGTCCCTACCGCACTTGTTTATTTTTTAGTCAGCCCACATTACTGGTTACTGCTAAAATTAGTCTAACACAATAATGCCGTAAACGGCAGGGTTTTAGACCCACTATTTTTTGATAATTTTAAAATCAAGTGACAATTAATAATTCACTTTAATACATTCACTTTACCAAAAAAGTTGTATAAAAAAATGAAAATATTAAGTTAAGCATTGTTAAAATTATGCGAATACCAAAAAATATTTAAAAATAGCTAAAAGAAACAACCTAGCTTTACAGTTACCCAAAATCAGATTAAACTTGATCTATTGCTCATCAAAAAGAGAAGGATCAGGGTGGAAAAAGGTACGCTAGTAGAGTTTAAAGTTAACGGCAATCGCCGCTTGGCGGTGATAGACAAGCCGGAAGGAAAAAAAGATTGGATTGCCATTGATCAAAATGGTACAAATCATAAAGTTAAGCCCCAAAAGATAGATTATTTGGTTAAGGGTGAATCTTTTAAGCCGTCTGACATCGAAAAATTTAACCAAGAGGCTTTAAAATATGTTGACCCTGCTCATTTAGAAATTGCTTGGGAATTATTGAGCGAAGATTCTAGCACCGTCACTCCCCAAGAGTTAGCTGGTTTAATTTTCAGTGAGGAAACTCCTTTACTTTGTTATGCTTGTCATCTTCTGCTGTCGGAAGATAAAATTTATTTTAAGAAAAAAGCGGATATTTATGAACCTCGCCCAGCGACACAGGTAGAGGAGATTAAACACCAGTTGGCAATGGAGGCACAAAGGGCAAGGGAAAAAGAAGAATTTTTTGGTCGTCTTCAGCAATGTTTAAAAGGTGAGGATGTGTTATGGGGCGAAAATGATCTAAATCAGTTAGAATTTCTCAAAAAATGGGTATTGCAACCCGAAGCGCCCTCCAAACAAGCCCAAGATTTGTTAGAAAGTGTCGGGCGCAGCAAAACTGTTGAAGAAGCATGGCAATTATTGGTTGATCTTAAACTGTGGAGTGAGCATGAAAATATTTTCTTATTACGTAGTTCTTATCCTAATAACTTTCCCCTACCGGTGGTACAAATGGCACAATCAATTATAGCTAGAATTGCGCAAGGTCAAGAAATTTTCGATCCCCAACCTCGTTTGGATTTAACGGCACAAAAAGTTTATACCATTGATGATGAAAGTACGAGGGAAATCGATGATGGTTTGAGCGTAGAAACTTTGCCTGATGGCACTTTGCGGTATTGGATTCACATTGCCGATCCCACTCGCTTGATTTCTCCCCATGATGCTTTAGACTTAGAAGCGCGCAAACGTAGCACCAGTTTATACTTACCTACGGGGATGATTCCCATGTTTCCCCCTGTATTAGCCACAGGACCCATGAGTTTGATTCAAGGTCAAATTTGCCCTGCCTTGAGTTTTGGGGTGATTCTTGATGATGCTGGAGCAGTGGTAGATTATCAAATTCATGCTACCTTAATCAAGGTTACTTATCGTTTGAGTTATACCGATGTTGATGAAATGTTGCATCTGGATATACAAGCAGAACCAGAGATTAAGCAGTTGGCGGAGGGCGCTCGCCGCCGTACACAATGGCGTAAGGATAACGGTTCAGTAACCATATCCATGCCCGAAGCCATAATCAAGGTCAAAAATGAAGATGATGTTAGTATAGAATTACTAGATGATTCTTATTCTCGTTCTTTGGTGGCAGAAATGATGATTTTGACAGGGGAAGTTGCCGGGCGCTTTTGCCAAGAAAATGAAATTCCTGTGCCATTTCGTGGGCAACCGCAACCAGATTTGCCACCTAATGAAGAGTTGATTTTACTACCGGCTGGTCCCGTGCGCTCTTCCGCCTTGCGCCGCTGTATGCCCAAAAGTGAAACGGGTTTATCCCCCGCGCGCCATGCCAGTTTAGGATTACCAGCCTACACTCAAGTTACTTCCCCTATTCGCCGTTACACTGATTTACTAGCCCATTTTCAAATTAAGGCACACTTGCGGGGGGATACCTTACCATTCGCAAGGGATGAAATGCAGACGATTTTATTCAATGTTACTTCGACATCCTATGAAGCGGTATTAGTAGAACGGCAAACTAATCGTTATTGGAGTTTACAGTATCTTCAGAAACATAGCGATGAAGTTTGGGAAGTTTTAATGTTGCGTTGGTTACGAGAAGATGAGTTTTTAGCTTTAATTTTACTAGAAGATATTGGTTTAGAATTTCCTTATCGAGCCGATCGACCACTAAAATTAGGGGAAAACTTCAAATTACAAGTAGCTTATTGTGATCCTCACCGGGATGAAATTCGTTTTAAAGAAATTGCAGTTAATTAGGATTGATCGAAGGGAAAAGTTAAAAGGGCAAAGGGCAAAGGTTTTTAAAGGGAAAAGTTAAAAGAACAAAGGGCAAAGGTTTAAAGGCTTATAAATTAAAGACTTTAGGCAAATAATCACTTTTTATCGAAGAATAAAAGGTTTAAAACCTTGTCTTTTAATACGTAAGCAAATTTAATCATAGTTCAAGCTATCTTTAAATTTACCTTTGCCCCTTGCCCTTTGCCCTTTGCCCTTTTCATTGTGTATTTTTGTTCACTATAAACTTTTAAAAAGGTTTTTTTTAAGCTAAACTTGCCACCGTAAACGGTTTGATTTTATCTAGTTCATGGTACGGCTAACTCCACCAATCAAAGAAAAAATGAATAAACGCAGTTTTTGGCTCAAGTTGGGTATCACTGCTGTAATCATCCTCATTTTCGCCGTTGTATTTCCCTTTGTTTTGTCTCCCTTTCGTTTGAGGTTAATGGGCAGATTTTTGGCTTTGGCTATTACAGCGTTAGGCATTGATTTAATTTGGGGTTATACAGGCTTATTAAGTTTAGGTCATGGTATCTTTTTCAGTCTTGGCGGTTATGCTTTTGCCATGTATCTCAATTTGCAATTACCAGAAGGTCAATTACCCTCTTTTTTCACTCTCTACGGTGTTAAAGAATTACCTTGGGCATGGCAACCTTTCAACAGTTTTCCTTTTACTTTAGTAGCTTTAGTGGTAATTCCCGGTATTGTGGCAGGATTGTTGGGATATTTAGTTTTTCGTAATCGTATTAAGGGCGTTTATTTTTCAATTTTGACTCAGGCAGCTTTAATCGTCTTTTTTAACTTTTTCAATGGACAACAGCAGTTAATCAATGGTACAAACGGTTTAAAGACTGATACAGAGAAGATTTTTGGGGTGTTAGTCGGCTCTACATCCGCTCAAATCGCTTTTTATGAAATTACCATTGTCATGCTGATTTTGGTTTATTTTCTCTGTCGTTGGTTGACTCAAGGCAGATTCGGGCGCTTACTGGTGGCTATTCGTGATGATGAAATGAGGGTGCGTTTTTCAGGTTACAATCCCACTGGTTTTAAGGTGTTGGTTTTTGCACTATCAGGGGCGCTGGCTGGGTTGTCAGGGGCGCTTTATACTGTACAAACGGGCATTATTACCCCTACCAGCATGGATGTAGCTTTTTCTATCGAAATGGTGATTTGGGTGGCTGTAGGTGGTAGAGGTACCCTTATTGGTGCGATTTTGGGTACTGTTTTGGTACGTTATGGGGAAAGTCTTTTGAGTGAGAGTTTTCCTGAGATTTGGTTATTTTTTCAAGGGGCGCTATTTTTAATTGTGGTAACTGTTTTACCTAGTGGTATTGTGGGTTGGTGGCAGGAATGGGCTTGGTTAAAAATTCGCTCTCTGTTAGGTTTACAACCAGCATTAGTTACTTATCCTGCTTTGGAAGTTGATGGAGAAAATGAATAATTGACAATTATTGCCACCGAAAGGCATATATCCCCGTCATTTTGGTTTAATTTTTACGGCGGAGGGCGCTTGGTTTGAGTTAGTCGGGCGCTGTGAAACCCATCAAATCGAATTTTATCAACCGCCACGATTGAGATTTGCTGGGGAAATTACCGAACATCACACGGTTTTTATACAAGACCCAGCTTATAATATTCTTGAGTTTAAATATTATCTTCATTATGAAGCGATTTTTGGTGCTACCGATAATGTTGATATTGGTGATCGGTAAATAACTTAAATAATGAAGACTTAACCATGATGGGCAGTTTAAAAACTAATATATTTAATCATTTTGTGAAGATGTTTTTTTCTTTCTCGATTTAAAATTATTTTGCCACCATAAACTAATCCCAGAAATTGCCAAAAAAAATAAACCTAAGGCATTCAAAAAAGGATAAAATTTAGATAAATCTAAAATACCAAAATCGCCTCGATGCCATGATAATAACCATGAAAATTCATCAAATTTATCTACTGTTACCGCCAACTCAAAAAAGACTCCTGTAAAAAGAGTTATTAATATTGGTATCACGGTGAAGGGCGCTAGAAACCGATGTAAACGACGTAATTGTTTTTGATTAGTAAATAAAGCCATAGTTTTTGAACTCCTAGGATAGTTTATCAAATTTAAATATACAAAAATAATTTTTCATGGTCATTTCATAATTATATAGCAATTTTTACCCTTGTGAGGTACGCTAAAATCCTTTAATTAGGAAAACTTTAATTTTATTTTTGTACCTCGTAACTATGAAAAACGCTATAATAGCTACTATTGTTTAAGTAAAAGATTACTAAATTATGAACAAACTATTAATTTCCCTGTTATTTTTAACAGGACTTACGTTTAGTTTCACTATCAAAACTTCGCCAGTATTAAGTCATGAAGGACATTCTCATTGTCGAGAAAAAGATAAATCTAAATGTAACATGAATCATCAATCAACTAAAGATAATAAAAAAGAAAATCACGAAGGACATAATCAAAGCTAAAATTAAAAAGTAGGGTGGGGAATGCCCACCTTTCACTATATATAATTTAAAATATTAACCGTATCCCAGTCAGAAATTTTAAATCATTACTACTTTCACCTTCATCCTGAGCAAATTTAGCCGTATTGCCAAATAATTTATTCCAATTAACACCAGTATAAGGTGCAAATTCTCGGTTAATTTCGTAACGTAATCGTAACCCTAATTCTAAATTATTAAAACCGCTACCGATGCCAAATTCTTTTACTTCCTGTATCGCTAAATTTGTCTCTATTTTCGGTTGCAAAATCAACCTTTGAGAAAGCAATAATTCCTTTTCAGCTTTAAGTCTTACCGAAATATCCCCTTGATGACTAATAAATAAAGCAGTATTAACTTCCACAAAATAAGGTGCTAATCCTTCCACCCCAATAACCGCAAAACCTCGCCCATTTCCCTTTTCTCCGTATAATTGATCATATCTCAAACCAGCTTGAAAATCAAAATAGGGAGAAACTTGTTTACTGTATAAAAATTGTAACTCTGCCTCACCACTGCCATCATCTAAACTTACATCACCCTCACTTTTAAAAACAAATTTTCGATAATCCCCACCCACCCAACTATTAATACCCCAATTAAAAATATTTTGACTATCATTAACCTGATATTCTAACTGATCAAAAAAAATTTTATAAAAAATTTGATTATCATCGATAGGCTCACCAAAATCATTATTTTGGTTATGATTATGTTGAGAAAAAGTAACATCCTTTTCTTGAATTAAATATTGTTTATCTTCAAAATTTTGAAAAAATAGTTCTTTTTCTTCTGAATTATTTTTCTGTTTAAATGTATTAATATTAATCGTTTGTTTTAGGATGGTTTTATTAATTTCTTCTGCTTTAGATTGCTGAGAAAATAAGATAAAAATAAACAAAGATATTAGGCTTGATCGAAGTAACAATTTACTATATTTAAAGGATAACATTGCTATAATTGTTTTTTAAAATAAGGTTCGTAGTTACCTCTTTAGAGGTAAAATTAGGAAATATTGGTGGGCATTGCCCACCCTACTAAAAGACTTTTGAGGTTAAAAATCATATCTTTAAAAGTTTTTCACGCAAAGAAGAAGACGCAAAAGTTTTTTAAAAACTCAATTATTTTCTAGGAAATAACATTGATAGTGCGGAACATTCCCACATCCATGTGATACATTAAATGGCAATGAAATGCCCATTTTCCTTTGGCATCAACATCAATTTCTGTAGATAATTTTTCGGCTGGTTTGACAATAATTGTATGTTTTCGAGGTTGATAATCACCATTTCCATTCACTAATTCCATCCACATTCCGTGTAAATGTATAGGATGTTCCATCATGGTATCATTGACAAATGTTAGTCTTAGTCTTTCTCCATAATAAAAGTCAATTTCTTTTTCTTCTGAATATTTTTTACCATTAAATGACCACATATAACGCTCCATATTTCCTGTTAAATATAGAGTTATTTCTCTATCTGGCTTTCTTCTATTTTTTAATGGTTTTAAACTTTTTAAATCGGTATAAACTAACACTCGATGTTTAGCATTTTCTAAGCCAACTCCAGCTTCATTTAAACGATTTTTTACCATCATTGGCGTTGCAGCATTACCCATGCCGTTGTTGTTTTCTCCCCTCGGTTGCCATGAAAAATCTAGGGTTTCTTTTTCACTCATATCATGGTTGCTATGATCCATGTTGGACATATCATGATTACTATGATCCATATTGGACATATCATGGCTACTATGATCCATAGTTGGCATATTAGACATATCATGATTTTGATGTTGATTATGATTATCTTGATCTAAGGCTTGATGATTGCTATGATCAGATGAACTATGACTACTGTGGTCTTGACTTGATGAAGATGATTGATTATCATGACCACTATGAGCATTATGATCCATTCCCATATCATCCATTGTACGCAACGGGCGCTGTCTACGAGCAGGAATTTCAGCAGATAATCCTTGTTTTATCCCTAGTGTACCTCTAACATAGCCACTACGATCCAGAGTCTCTGCAAATATAGTATAAGCCTCTTGAGTGTCAGGCTCAACAATCACATCATAAGTTTCTGCTACCCCAATCCTCAATTCATCTACTTTCACCGGTTGCAGATTTTGTCCATCTGCTTGTATAACTGTCATGGGTAGATTAGGTATTCTCACATCAAACAACGTCATTGCCGAAGCGTTGATGATTCTTAGCCTAACTTTCTCATCTTTATTAAATATACCAGTCCAATTATCATTACTGGTTTTACCATTCATCAAATAAGTATAAGTAGCGCCCGTCACATCCGCCATATCACTCGACTCCATACGCATTTTCTGCCATGGCAAATCTTCTTTCAAATTAGCAACAGTGCGCCTTTGGTAATTATAATAAGTAGGCATTTTCTTCAAATTGGCGAGAATAGCGTGAGGATTCTCAAAACTCCAATCTGAGAGCATTATGACATAATCTTGAGTATAATTATAAGGCTCAGATTCAACAGGGTCAATAATAATAGCACCATACATCCCCATTGGTTCTTGCATATTGCTATGACTATGATACCAATAAGTGCCACTCTGATTCACAGGAAATTTATAAGTGAAAGTTTCTCCCGGTTTTATCCCCCGAAAACTTACTCCCGGCACTCCGTCCATATTTGCTGGTAAAATCAAACCATGCCAATGAATCGAAGTATCCTCATTTAATTGATTCGTAACATTTATCGTCACGTTTTGCCCCTCTTTTAGCCTAATGGTAGGGGAGGGTAAGCTACTATTTAGCAGTTTACCCATGGCAGAACTACCATCGATGTTAATTTTTGTTTCGGCAATAGCCAAATCAATAACTTCTCCCTCTAAATAGCCATTGGCACTAATGTTTTTCGCTGATACTGGTAAAATTTGATGCAGAATAACACTACCAGCAATGCCTCCCGTAAGTTGCAGAAAATTCCTTCTACTAAAATTAAGATTCTCTATCACGACTAATTGGCGGTGTAATTGGATATAAAATGATTACAATTTACATATTGCATGATGAATATGAAATAAGGGTGAAATAAAATTTTAAATAAGATAACTGATGTTACGCAGTCAAAGGAGATATTAATAGTTTCAGAGGTTAAATGTGAACGAAAAATTAGTATTTCAAGGTTTATTGTGCGTAACGTCAGTAAGATAAATTTCATTCTCATTTCATGATCTGTGGTTATCATTAATTAAATAGATACCTATTTATCATTCAAAAAAGATGCGTATTTTATTGGTAGAAGATGAGTCAGATTTAGGTTTAGCTATTAAAAAAATCTTGACTCAACATAACTACGTTGTTGATTGGGTTTCAGATGGCAAAGAGGCTTGTAATTATTTAGATGATAGTTTTATTCACTATGATTTAGCTATTATTGATTGGTTATTACCTAGTTTATCTGGCATTGAAATTATTAAACTTTTAAGAATTAAAAATAATCCTTTACCTGTGTTAATGTTAACAGCAAA
Source organism: Cyanobacterium sp. T60_A2020_053 (assembly GCA_015272165.1). Taxonomy (NCBI): domain Bacteria; kingdom Bacillati; phylum Cyanobacteriota; class Cyanophyceae; order Chroococcales; family Geminocystaceae; genus Cyanobacterium; species Cyanobacterium sp. T60_A2020_053. Next base: position 18,234 of record JACYMF010000050.1, on the reverse strand, counting down.
AGATTCCATGACGGATAAAGTAACAGGCTTAGATGCTGGAGCAGATGATTATTTAATTAAACCTTTTGATATGATAGAATTGTTAGCTAGAATTAGAGCTTTATTAAGACGATCACCTCTTTTTCAGCCATCACAATTACAATTAAATAATCTGACCTTAGACTCTCAAGAGAGTACTTTAAAAATTAAAGAAACCACAGGAAACTTAATAATTATTACATTAACAAATAAAGAATTTAATTTGCTAGAATTTTTTATGAAACATCCCCAGCAAATTATTACCAGAGACCAATTACTATATCAATTATGGGAAGTAGGCGTAGATACTATTAGTAACGTTGTCGCCGCACAAATTCGCCTCCTCAGAAAAAAATTAGCACAATATGGTTATGATGATTTAATCGAAACTGTTTACGGTTTAGGTTATCGTTTAGTCATTAAATAATTTTCATCCTAGTTTCATAATTTATTGTTAGGATCGAGCTATTAACAAATATAAAAGGAAATAAAGTTGTGGAGAATTTAAACAAAATATCTTTAATTATTTTATCGGTTAGTGTTGTAGGATTAAATTTCGGACTACAAACTAATTCTGCATTAAGTCAACCTAAAATTAAATAGTTTGGTTTGACAAGTAATATTAAGTTCAGAAAATTACTTACAATGAAAATTTTAAAACAGGTTGTAAGACGTTGATATTATTAATTTGTAAGTGTTCAAGCGGACTTGACAGAACATATTTTATGAAAAATAATCTTCTTTTTCACAAAACAAAAGTATCTTTAATTCGTTGGTATGTTTCTATTTTTTCTGGGGTAATAACTCTTGGGGCTTTTTTAGTTTATGAAGCTATCGCCCACGCTCATTATGTTACTATAAATCAGGAGTTAAAAACTGTTACCAGCGCCCTCCACAATAGTTTTAAACCTTTGTTAAATGAACCGAATCAATTAGAAGATAAAATTAAAAATATTATCACCGATTTATGTTTAGTTGATAATAAGTGTTTGAGAGATTATCGAAAAAACCAACTTATCACGCCACAAAAATACTTCTTTCACTTCTTTGGCTTATCAGAAAATTTAATCGCCATATCTGGAATAGAAACTGATATTATACCTTTGAATAAATATCAGCAAGAATTAATTACTTTCAAAGATAAAAAAGGCATTCGTTATCGTCAAATAACGATACTTTTACATACTACCAATAACCAAGAATGGGGTTATTTACAAATCGGTAGAAGTTTAGAAGATTTTGATAATTATGTAGCTAATATTAGAATTTTATTATTATTAGGCTTACCAGTTTTAATTATTATTGTTATTTTTGCTAGTTACTATTTAGCAGATAAAGCGATGCAACCTCTTTCTTTAGCTTATGAACAAAAATCTCAATTTAGTTCAGATGTTGCCCATGAATTAAGAACTCCTTTAGCTTCAATAAAAGTAACCTTAGATAGTGTTTTATTAACAGATAATTTAACAATTAAAGATAGTCAAGAAACTTTGGAAATCATTTATAGACAAAATCAAAGATTAATTAATATTGTCAATGATTTATTAATGTTAAATAAATTAGATAATCGCCAATCTTCTCTTGATATAATTACAGAAAAATATAAAAAATATATTAATTTAATAGATATTATTAACGATTTAGTGGAAGAATGCGGTTACTTAGCTGTGGAAAATAAAATTAATCTATCTGCTCAAATCTTAACCAATAAAAAAGAATCTTTTATTAGAGGTAATGAAGAAGAAATTTATCGATTAATAACCAATTTAATTATTAACGCTATTCAAAATACTCCAGTTAATGGAGAAGTTACTATTTATTTAGACAGCGATAAAAAAGACTTAATTATTAAAATAAAAGATACAGGAATTGGTATTTCAAAAGAAGAGCAAAAATTAATTTTCAACCGTTTTTATCGAGTTGATAAGGCTAGAAATAGAAACAACGGGAGCTGTGGCTTGGGTTTAGCGATGGTAGATGCTATTGTAATTAATCATGCTGGAAAAATCATGGTAGAAAGTGAAGAAAATAGAGGTAGTGTTTTTACTGTTTATCTACCGAAAATAATTTCATCTTAATTTCATATTTTTTTGAGATAATAAAAAAAAAGACAATAAAAAGAGAAACCGCCATGAGAAAAACAAGATTACTAAAAAACTTGACTAACATTGTCGCCTTAACTATTATTGCCAGTATTCCCTTTACTTTCAATAACCCCAGTTATGCTAATGAAAATCACGAGAATAAGTCAACCCCTGTTAGTGTCTGGGATAAATCAACAGTTAATTATCGTGGTAGTAAAAAAATAACTGTTTATCGTAGCCCTTCTTGTGGTTGTTGCGGGCAATGGATTTCACACATGAAAAAGCATGGTTTTGAGGTGACAGATATTAAAACTAATGATATAGATGCTATTAAACAAAAAAATAATTTACCTCCAGAGTTAGCCTCTTGTCATACTTCTATTATCAATGGTTATGTGATGGAGGGGCATATTCCTGCCGATGATATTAAAAAATTTCTTACCCAAAAACCCAAAAATATGAAAGGATTAGCCGTTGCTGGTATGCCTATTGGTAGCCCAGGGATGGAATCTGATAAGATGAAACAACCTTTTGCTGTTTTAAGTTTTAATCGTCAAGGAAATACTAAGGTATTTAATCAGCATAAAAACTACTAAATAAATTAAAACCCTTTGCTGTAAAGGTGTCAGGTATTAGGTGAAAAAAAGGTGTCAGGTATCAGGTATTAGGTTAAATTTAAACTGTTGACTTATAATAATTACATTTTTAAAATACTCAAAGCCATACTGATTAAAGTTTACATTAATTATTTATTTTTTATTATTTTGTCATAACTACTGTAGGAGAGCCAAAATAACTATTTGGCTTAACTCTTTAATTTATGAGTATTTTACCCGAAACCTGACACCCGAAGCCTGACACCTCCTCTCACCAAAATACTTTTTCAACACCACCTATTTAACTCTTTGAATTTTGGTGCGGTAACTGCCATCTTCACACAAATCAATGAGACGAAAACCGGGTAAGTGATCATCAGGATTAACTTGGAGTGGTGTAACTTGAGAAAAAGTAGAAGGACAACCAAAAAAGTTGATAGTCTCACCAGTGGCATTAATGTGCGAATAATTTAACTCATGATGGATATGTCCAAATAATACCAATGGCACTTGGGGGAATGAATGTAACAACATCACTAAATCATCGCCATTTTTTACGCCAATTTGATCTAGCCAATCAATGCCCGTAGGTATAGGATGATGATGTAAAGCGATAATGGTGGGTTTTTCAGAATATTGAGATAATTCTTTTCTTAATCTGTTTAATTGATCTGTGTCTAAATAACCTTCTCCAAATCCAGCGCCCTCCACCACAGAATCAATTATTAGTAATCGCCACATACCTAAATCAATGACTTGAAAGCCTAAATGCTGAGATGGTGTCAATATTTTTTTTAAATGCTCAGGGTTATCATGATTACCATGTAACCAATAAATGGGGCAATTAAATTCATTCATCTCCTCAGATAAATATTTATAGGCAAGGGCGCTACCTTGATCCGCTAAATCCCCTGTTAGTAATAAGCCATCGGGTTGATAAGTTTTGACTTGCTGTAACACCATCTGTAAATTCTGGTAAGGATTATGACCTCTTAAAATTTCATTATGATCATCTAATAGGTGAGTATCGGTGATTTGGATTAAAGTAAAGTTTTTTTTCATTTTTCTTCAAGAATCGGGCTAGAAGCACGAAATACAGTGCAAAAAATATGATTTGTTGGAGATGTGTATTAGATTTGCGATCATTTTGGCTTGGACTTAAAATTTTACCCTTTTCGAGCCATTAATTGCTAAAGTAATACAGTTAGTTAATAGTGTGATTTAGTATTTTCGGATCAAACGACCAAAACCATGCGAGAAAAAATAACCATCCTCAGAAAAAATTTGGCGCGCGCCATTGTGGGCAAAGACGAAGCAATTACCTTGGTATTGGTGGCGCTGTTTAGTGGAGGTCACGCTTTACTAGAAGATGTGCCGGGAGTAGGAAAAACCCTTCTCGCCAAATCCTTAGCTAAATCCATTAACGGCAAATTTCAGCGCATTCAATGCACTCCCGATCTTTTACCCAGTGATGTTACTGGTACTAATATTTGGAATCCTAACACAAGGGAGTTTGAATTTTTAGCTGGTCCAGCCTTTGCCAATATTCTCCTTGCTGACGAAATTAATCGCGCCACCCCTCGCACCCAATCGTCACTATTGGAAGTGATGGAAGAAAAACAAATAACAGTAGATGGAGATGCCAAAAAAGTTCCAGCGCCCTTCTTCGTTATTGCCACCCAAAACCCCGTAGAATATCAAGGCACATTTCCCCTGCCGGAAGCACAAATGGATCGTTTTGCCCTTTCCCTTAGTTTGGGGTATCCAGCGCCCGAAGAAGAATTATTAATGCTACAAAAACAATTAGATCAAACCTTGGTCACTAATCTTGAACCTTGTCTTTCCCTTGAGGATGTCATCACACTACAACAACAATGTCAGCAAATCAAAGTCGCCCCAGAGTTACAAAAATACATCGTTGATATTATCACTGCTTCTCGTCAAGATGACGATATTAGCTTAGGAGTTAGCCCTCGTGGTACTGTTGCACTACAAAAAACCATTCAAGTTTTAGCTTTTCTGGAAGGGAGAGAGTATAGTATCCCCGATGATGTCAAATTTTTAGCACCCCATGCTCTTGCCCATCGTCTCATACCCAAGGGAGGGCGCAATGCTAAAGTCATTGTAGATCGTTTACTTCGTACCGTTGCGTTACCATAAAGGGCAAAGTTGAAAGGGCAAGGGGCAAAGGTAAATTTAATGATGGGTTGAACAGTGTTCAACCCCTACGCCACTTTATTTTCTTTTTAAGGCACAAACAAGCGAAAAAAGCCAATGATAACAAAAAAATCAAAAAAGTTCTTAATCAGCCTCACAATAGGATTTATACTGGCTTGTAGCGCCCTTCTGGGAGGGGGTGCGTCCCATCTCATTAATGGTCAAACCCTACCAAAATCAGTAGATAAAGCCACAGGTAATTATCGCACGGGGGAAGAATTATATTTGCAAAGCTGTAGCGGTTGTCATATTCCCATTCCCCCTGCCGTCTTACCTACCCAAACATGGCAAACTATCTTAGAAAACCCCCGTAATCATTATGGTACTCAACTAGAAGGTATCGTGCGCTTTAATCAAGTGTTGATGTGGCAATATCTCAAAAATTATTCCCGTCCACTTTTGCCCAATGAAAGTGAGCCAAAGTTTATGGCACAATCTCGATACTTTTTCGCCCTACATCCTCAAGTGGATTTACCTTCTCCCGTAAGTCATCGTAGTTGTTTGCAATGTCACACGGGCGCTGAAAATTTTGAGTTTTCCCTCCAGTAATTAATGTAAACTAATCGAATAGCTTTAAATTATTGTAGCAAACATGAGTAGTTATCGTATCGGTATTGCTGGACCTGTGGGATCAGGTAAAACCGCCTTGTTAGATGCTTTATGTAAAAATATGAGGGATAATTATTCCCTCGCAGCCGTCACCAATGATATTTATACCCAAGAAGATGCCCAATTTTTGGTACGGTCACGGGCGCTGACTGCTGATAGAATCAAAGGGGTAGAAACGGGAGGATGCCCTCATACCGCTATCCGTGAAGATGCTTCTATCAACATTGAAGCCATTGAAGCGTTAGAAGCCCAATTTTTGGACTTACAATTAGTCTTTGTGGAAAGTGGTGGAGATAATTTGGCGGCAACTTTTAGCCCAGAATTAGTTGATTTAACTCTCTACGTTATTGATGTGGCGGCTGGGGATAAAATACCCCGTAAAGGTGGTCCGGGTATCACTAAATCTGATTTGTTGGTGATAAACAAGATTGATTTGGCTACCATGGTGGGCGCTAGTTTAGAGGTTATGGCAAGGGATGCTAAAAAAATGCGCCTTGATAAACCTTTTATTTTTACTAATCTTAAAACTGGTGAGGGATTAGCAGAAGTTATTGAGTTTATCAAATATCGTCTTCATTAGATGGAGTGCGCTTTATAAAGTTGTGAATAGGTTTCAGGCTTCAGGTTGCAGGTTTCAGGTGTAATCTTCGGATGATTATATAATTCTATCAAAAAATTGAATATAAAAAATTATTTTAGTGAGGGAAGGTGTCAGGTTTCGGGTGTTAGGTATGAGGTGAAATGCTTATAAATTAAAGAATTAAGCCAAGTGGTTATTTTTCATAAATTGCTCATTTGTATCAATAGTTTTGGCTATCCTACAGTAGTGATGACAAATTAATAAAAAATAATTAATGTAAATCTTCATCAGTATGGCTTTGAATATTTTAAAAATGCAATTATTATAAGTCAAGAGTTTAAATTTAACCTAATACCTGCTACCTGATACCTGACACCTCTCCTCACTAAAATAATCGAGCGTTCCGAACAACTGCTACAATAGAGGGTTTGTAGATAACTTCTGATTATCTGACTTATTTTGAAGAGCTTATACTAAATATTAACTTACCGATGAGAACTAATTATTGTGGCGAAGTGCGCCGAGAACATCTTAACGAAGAAATTACCGTTTGTGGTTGGGTTGATCGCCGTCGAGATCATGGCGGTGTTATTTTTATTGATTTACGAGATAGAACAGGTATATTACAAATTGTTAGTGATCCCCAGCGCACTCCAACCTCATACCAAAATGCTGACACTTTGCGTAGTGAGTATGTAGTACAAATAAAAGGGAAGGTATATCAGCGCCCGCCCGAATCCTTAAACCCCAAACTACCCACAGGGGAAGTAGAAATTTACGCTACGGAAATCACTATTTTAAATAGTGTCAGCAAACAGTTACCCTTTCAAGTGGCGATGGAAGAAGAAAATTTGCGAGAAGATTTACGCTTAAAATATCGTTACTTGGATTTAAGACGAGAAAGAATGAGTCGTAATTTGCAACTACGTCATCAAGTGGTGAAAGCCATGCGCCGTTTTCTCGAAGATGAAGCCCATTTCATGGAAATTGAAACTCCTATTTTAACTAAGTCAACACCGGAGGGCGCTAGGGATTATCTCGTGCCATCAAGGGTAAACGAAGGGCAATGGTATGCCTTACCCCAATCACCACAATTATTTAAGCAACTCTTAATGGTATCCGGTTTTGACCGTTATTATCAAATCGCCCGTTGTTTTCGTGATGAAGATTTGAGAGCCGATCGCCAACCAGAATTTACCCAACTCGATATGGAAATGAGTTTCATGGGTGAACAAGAAATTATTGCTCTCAATGAAGCGTTAATGTGTCATATCTTCAAAAACGTCAAAAATATTGATTTACCCACCCCATTTCCCCGTCTAACCTACGCAGAAGCGATGAATCGTTATGGCACTGACCGCCCCGATACTCGTTTCGGTTTAGAGTTGGTCGATGTGTCGGATTTGATGGCAGACTCTGGTTTTAAGGTATTTTCGGGCGCTGTTAAAAACGGCGGTATTGTTAAAGTTTTACCAATTCCCGAAGGTAACGAGAAGATTTCTAATGTGAGAATCAAACCGGGTGGAGATTTATTCACCGAAGCCACCATCGCTGGGGCGAAGGGTATTGCTTACATTAGGGTGAGGGAAAATGGCGAAATTGACACCATCGGCGCTATTAAAGATAACCTTTCGGAAACTCAAAAAGAGGAGTTATTAAAGCGCACGGGCGCTACAGCCGGTGATTTATTGTTATTTGGTGCTGGTGATACTGCCACCGTTAACAAGTCTTTAGATAGATTGCGTCAAGTGATTGGCAAACAATTAGGGTTAATTGACGAGGATAAGTTAAACCTCGTCTGGGTAACAGAATTTCCCATGTTTGAATGGAATGCTGACGAGAAGCGTTACGAAGCCTTACATCATCCTTTCACAGCGCCCCACCCCTCAGATTTAGATGATTTGACTACGGCAAGGGCGCTGGCCTATGATTTGGTGTTAAATGGCATTGAAATTGGTGGCGGTAGTCTGAGGATTTATCAGCGCGAAATCCAAGAAAAAGTTTTCCAAACCATTGGTTTATCTATGGAAGAAGCGGAAGAAAAATTTGGTTTCCTACTCCAAGCCTTTGAATATGGTACACCACCCCACGGTGGTATCGCCTACGGTTTAGATCGTTTAGTGATGCTATTAGCGCACGAAGACTCTATTCGTGATGTGATAGCTTTCCCCAAAACTCAACAAGCCAGTTGTTTACTCACAGAAGCGCCCTCCACCGTAGATGATAAACAACTCAAGGAGTTACACGTTACCACTGTTATTAAAAAATAATGGATTAAAAGGGCAAAGGTGACTAGGTTTCAGGCTTCAGGTTGCAGGTTTCAGGTGTAATTTTCAAACCTAATACCTAACACCCGATACCTGACACCTTTACTAATGGGGTTAATATAATTCATTACACGGTATTTACATAAAACTAACAGCAAAAATGTTAATAAGTAACAAAATTTGCTAAAGTTGAAAACTACCATAGATAGGTTAATTAAGAGAAACTGCGCAATATGTTTGAGAAAATCACACCCCCCACTGAGGGTAGTAAAATTGAATTTGTCAATGGACAACCCATCGTACCAGATAATCCCATCATCCCCTTTATTCGTGGTGATGGCACAGGTGTGGACATTTGGCCCGCCGCCGAAAAAGTTTTTAATGAAGCCGTTAAACAAGCCTACGGCGGTAAACGGGAAATTAGTTGGTTTAAAGTTTACGCTGGAGATGAAGCCTGTGAGAAGTATGGCACATTTCAATATTTACCCGATGATACCCTCAAAGCCATTGAAGAATATGGTATCGCCATCAAAGGACCTTTAACAACTCCTGTGGGTGGGGGGATTCGCTCTCTTAATGTTGCTTTAAGACAAATTTTTGATTTATACGCCTGTGTGCGCCCTTGCCGTTACTATGAAGGCACTCCTTCCCCCCATAAAAGTCCTGAAAAGTTAGATGTAATTGTTTATCGGGAAAATACGGAAGATATTTATTTAGGTATCGAATGGAAAGAAGGTTCAGAAATTGGGCAAAAATTAATTAAAATTCTTAATGAAGAATTGATTCCTGCTACCCCTGAGCATAAAAATAAGCAAATTCCCCTTGATTCTGGTATTGGCATTAAACCCATTAGTAAAAAAGGCTCTCAGCGTTTAGTGCGCCGTGCCATGCAAAATGCCCTGAAGTTACCTAAAAATAAGCAAATGGTGACTTTAGTTCACAAGGGTAATATCATGAAATACACAGAGGGAGCTTTTCGTGATTGGGGTTATGAATTGGCAACAACGGAATTTCGTGATGTTTGCATTACGGAGAGAGAGTCATGGATTTTAGGTAATGTGGAGGCTAATCCTAATCTATCTATTGAAGATAACGCTCGATTGATTGAACCCGGGTGGAGTGCGCTGACTCCTGACAAACAAGCAGTTATCGCAGAAGAAATTAAAACCGTATTAGCTACCATTGGTGAAAGCCATGGTATCGGTAAGTGGAAAGAGAAAGTAATGGTTAATGATCGCATTGCTGATAGTATTTTTCAACAGATTCAAACTCGCCCTGATGAGTATTCTATCCTTGCCACCATGAACTTAAATGGTGATTATCTTTCCGATGCTGCTGCTGCCATTGTGGGTGGTTTAGGTATGGGACCGGGCGCTAATATTGGGGATAAGTGCGCTATTTTTGAGGCTACCCATGGCACAGCGCCAAAACACGCAGGGTTAGATCGCATTAACCCCGGCTCAGTTATTCTTTCAGGGGTGATGATGCTGGAGTTTATGGGATGGCAGAAAGCGGCTGATTTAATTCGTGATGGCATTAGTAAAGCTATTGTTTCTCGTCAAGTTACCTATGATTTGGCAAGGATGATGACTCCTCCCGTTGAGCCTCCTTTAAAATGTTCAGAATTTGCTCAAGCTATCATTGATAATTTTTAGCTCAAAGCCACGACAACAAGGGAAGATAAAAAGCTTAAGCCCCTTGTTATATCTATCAAGTCCACTGGATCACTTAGAATAAAACTCTGCGCCTTTGCGTCTCTGCGTGAGACTTTATCAAAATCATTTAATACTTACGATAATATGGATCAACAACACCCATTAGCGCACATCGATCGTAGAATTTTAGAGCAAGTTTCTATGGGAGGAAAAACTGATTATAATTTAGCGGAAGTAGCACGTTTAAAGATTCGTTATCAAAATTTTCCGGGCGCTAGGGATATTCAAAGAGATTTAGATTCTTTCCTGCAACAATGGGAAATGAGGGAAGATGAGTTATTCGGTGAAGTGCGCCGGATACACGCCGAAGGCAAAGTTTATCGCAAAGCCAAGGAAGATCAAGAGGATTGGAGCTAGTTTTTAGGCATCTCCCGAAAGTAGCATTTTGTCGGCGTATATCGGGCTTCTAGCCCGATTGTTAGAAAGGTTTATCAAGTTCTATTTTCACCCTAATCATCCCAAGTTTCTACCACAAGAATATCACTGACAGGGTCTTGCATAGTGAAACCATAGGCAATTAATTCTGATTTAAGAAAAGCCCATTTATCTCCGAATAGCAGAGAAATTTTACCAATATTATCACTGGGCTTAACAATTTCTGAGTTGATCAACGAAGCTACCTTTTGTTGCAATTTCACCATGGGATGAATTACTTGCTTTTGAGCCATAAAATCCTTATTTTTTTACTAAAATGATTGTTGAGTAATCTTTTGTTGGTTTTTGGTTAAATTAAGTTTTTGTTTAGAGATTATATTTAACCGTATAACCTCATTGTAAACATATTTTGTCTTTTTTGACAACAATCAGTCTTTTTTCAATTTTTTATTAATAATGAGTCAAAACTTTAAACCTATAGTTGTCGTTGTTAGTTCGATAATTCTTTGTTGTTTATTGATGTTGTCTCGTTTATCGGGCATGGGATTGGTGGGTATAACCCCTAATTGGTTTTTGATGTGGCTGGTGATATGGAGTGTTAGACGTAATCTATGGCAAAGTTTAGTCGCAGGTGTCTCTTTAGGGTTATTGTGGGATAGTCTGAGTGGTGGTTTCCCTACTCATATTATCGGTTTAATCGTAATTGCCTTACTAACAGCTAATGTTTATCAAGGGGCGTATATTAAAGAAGATATTATTTCCATGCTCTTAATTGTATTTGGCATGGTGATTATGAGTGAGACAGTCATTGCCATACAATACAGTATCCAAACTGATATACCTTTAACGGATATTTGGTTAAAATATCAGCAAAACTCTTTAGCTTCAGCAATTATTACCAGTCTTTGGACTCCCTTACTATATTATCCCCTTAATCAACTTTTGCAAAAAGAAAGACGATAAGCAAGAATTTAAGCAAATTATTGCTGAATAGCTGTTCATCAGTTATTATGAATATATGAACAATAAAACAGATATTGAGGTTTAATAATGACAACAGTAACTCAAATGAAATGTGCTTGTGCTTCTTGTCTTTGTGTTGTAACGTTAAGTGAAGCAGTGGCAAAAAATGACCAATACTATTGTTGTGACGGTTGTGCTAATGGACATACGGAGGGCGCTGGTTGTGGCCACACAGGCTGTAATTGTGATAAATAGCCAATGAAATGAAAAGACAAAGCAGGGGGTTTTAATCCCCTTGTTATAAAAAAACTTTAAAATATGAATTACCTAGAGATTTTAAATCAAGGGATAGGAGAAAAGCCTGTTTCAGTGCAGAAAAAGCCAAAGGCAGAATCAATCCATCAAGCCTTACTGGAAGCAGAAAAACAAGCCCATCAAAATAAACTCAAATATGACTTTCAACAATTAATGGGGAATTGGCATTTAGTATTTATTACAGGGACAAAAGAAAGTAAAAAAAAATGGAGTAACGTTATTGGTAAAGGTTTTTATTTACCCCAATTTATTAATGTCTCTATTAATTATTATTCAGATGAAAAAGAAGTTAATCAAGGAAAAGTAGTCAATCAAGTTAATGTAGGGTTGGTAAAATTTTCTGTAGAAGGTCCCATTAAATATTTAGAAAAAAAGAATATATTAGCATTCGATTTCAATTATCTAAAAATGTATATTTTAGGAGTGCAAACCTATCAAACTAATATTAGGGGTGGGGAAAACAGCACGGAAAGTTTTTATCGAGCAAAAATTAATCAATTAGCATTTTTTAGTTATTTTTTAGTAACGGAAAATTTGATTTGCGCAAGGGGGAGAGGCGGAGGTTTGGCTTTGTGGAAAAAAGATAACATGGAATAATTATTTCTCACGCAGAGGCGCAAAGGCGCAAAGGAAGAGAAACATAAGAGTTTAAAGGTTATTGACGATTCGGGTAATACCGTCTTTGATTAGTTCTGTGTTAAAGTTAATTAGTAATCCTAGTTTTTTGTTCGTAAGTTTAAGATAGGTAAAGACTTGTTTTTTATGAACTGGGGCAATTTTTTCTACAGATTTTAGTTCAACTATTACTTTATTTTCTACAATCAAATCAGCACGGAAAGCATCTTCTATTGTTAGGTTTTTATAAGTAATAGGAATTGATTTTTGTCTAATAAATTGTAAACCACGTTTATCTAATTCATAAGCCATTATGGTTTCATAGACAGATTCTAATAAACCCGGACCTAATTCAACATGAATGTTATACGCTACATCAACAATTACCCTTGAAATCTCATTCTCTCTCATAAAAACTAACCCATAAACTTAATAAAATCCTCTGCGCCTTTGCGTCTTTGCGTGAATTATAAATCAAAAATAGGCAAATCTTGACTTAAGTTTGAGCGAAAGAGACAGTTATTGCTAAAATAGTGCCTTAGTTCTATCTGCGGTAATTTTATGAGTCGTGCTGATAAAGTAGTTTTAGCTTATTCTGGAGGAGTTGACACCTCTGTAGCAATTCCTTACTTAAAAAACGAGTGGGGTGTTAAAGAAGTAATCACCTTAGCTGCGGATTTAGGTCAAGGGGAAGAATTAGAACCAATTAAAGAGAAAGCCTATCGTTGCGGTGCTTCTGAGTCTTTGGTGATCGATGCAACGGAAGAATTTGTCACTAATTATGCTTTTCCTGCCATCAAAGCTAATGCACTGTATGAAAATCGTTATCCTCTCTCGACGGCGTTAGCGCGCCCCCTCATCGCCAAATTATTGGTCAAGGCAGCTGAGGAATCTGGTGCGGATGCTGTAGCGCACGGTTGCACAGGGAAGGGTAATGATCAAGTGCGTTTTGATTTGGGTATTACGGCACTTAATCCTAATATTAAAATTCTAGCGCCCGCCAGAGAATGGGGCATGAGTCGAGAAGATGCTATTTCCTACGGGGAAAAATTCGGCATTGAAGCTCCCGTCAAAAAATCTTCACCTTTTAGTATAGATTGCAATCTTCTCGGACGCAGTATTGAAGCTGGACCTTTAGAAGACCCGATGACTGAACCACCAGAGGAAATTTATGCTCTCACTAAGTCGGTGATGGATGCCCCCAATGAGCCTCAATATGTGGAAATTACTTTTGATAAAGGCACTCCTGTGGCTGTGGATGGAGAAACTCTAGCGCCCGTCGCCTTTGTTACTAAAGTTAATGAAATTGCTGGTAATCACGGGGTAGGCAGAATTGATATGATCGAAAATCGTGTCGTTGGGATTAAATCAAGGGAAATTTATGAAGCACCGGCTTTATTGGTGTTAATTAAAGCCCATGAAGATTTGGAAAGTTTAACCCTCACTAGCGATGTCACCCATTATAAACGGGCACACATCGAGGATACTTACAGCCGCATGATTTACGAGGGTTTATGGTATAGTCCTTTGAAAAATGCTTTAGATGTTTTGATTGAGGAAACTCAAAAACGGGTAAGCGGTACGGTGAGAATTAAATTCTTTAAAGGTAATGCTACTATTGTCGGTAGAACTTCTCCTTATTCTCTCTACGATGCGGAGTTATCTACCTATGGCATGGATGATCAATTTGATCATAAGGCGGCGGAAGGTTTTATCTATGTTTGGGGTTTATCTACTCGAATTTGGGCAGAAAAAACAAGGTCTTAACAATGGATAATTGACAATTGATAATTGATAATGGGTTGAACATTGTTCAACCCCTACTTATTCTTAATAATAATCATTTAGAATGAAAAGGTAAAGCAATATTAATTACTTCCCATGACCTTAACCATTGTTAAGCAGACACAATCCAGCACCCCTACCATTACCAAGTTATCTAATGGTTTAACCATCATCGCCCAGCAAATGCCGGTTGATGCTATTAATTTTAATGTTTGGTTTAATGTTGGTTCTTTGCTGGAAACCGATCATATCAATGGTATGGCTCACTTTTTAGAACACATGATCTTTAAAGGTAGTCAAAGGTTAATGGGAGGAGAGTTTGAGCGCATTGTGGAAGGGAAGGGCGCTGTTACTAATGCGGCCACTAGTCAAGAATATACTCATTTTTATGTTACCTGCGCCCCCCAAGATTTAGCAGAATTAGCGCCCCTCCAACTAGATTTAGTGCTTAATCCTAGTTTACCGTTAGCTGAATTTGAACGAGAAAAATTAGTGGTTTTAGAGGAAATTCGGAGGGCGCTGGATAATCGCCGTCGTTTAGTGTTTGAAAGGGGTATGAAGATTTGTTTTCCCAATTTACCCTATTCTCGCCCTATTCTTGGCACTCAAGAGGTGGTAGGAAATATCACTCGTCAACAAATGGCAGATTTTCATCATAGTTGGTATCAACCTTCAGCTATGACGGTGAATGCGGTGGGAAATTTACCAGTTGAGGAATTAACTGCTGTTGTGGAGAAAAATTGTCGGCATTTATCTTCTCAACCTTCACCCCATCCAGTTAATCATATTCCTGAGTTACCGTTTCAAACAATTGTCAGGGATGATTATACTGACGTTAGTTTACAACAGTCACGCTTAATGATGATGTGGCGCGCGCCGGGTTTAAATAATTTTCGAGAGACTTTAGCTTTAGACGTGTTAGCGGTGATTTTAGGGCAGGGTAAGTTATCCCGTTTATATCGTGATTTGAGGGAAACTCGTCATCTCGTCAAAAGTATCTCTGCTAATAATATGACTCATAAAATTCAAGGGGTTTTCTCTGTTGCTTGTCAGTTAAATCAAGAAAATTTAGCACAAGTAGAGGAGGAAATTATCACTCACATTAAAGATATTCAAAATAATGGAGTTAATCAAAAAGAGTTACAAAGAGTATCAACTTTAGTGGCAAATCAATTCATTTTTCATAATGAAAAACCCAGTGATATAGCTAATCTTTATGGTTACTATTATTCTCAAATGGGAGATTTACAACCGGCTTTTACCTATGCCGATCAAATTCGTAGTTTAACGGTTGCTGATATTCAAGAAGCCTCTGTAAAATATTTGACCCCTCACGCCTATGGTATTGTTACGGTGAAGGGCGCTGGGTAATTAGGTAATGGACAATTGACAATGGATAATGGACAATTGATAATTAGGGTTTGCTGAATAAATCGAAATCCTTTTTAAATAACTAATGTTACGCAAAAATGGAATTAATTGTTGGTGTCGGGTGTTAGGTTAAAGAATTGACAAGAAACTTATGTTTATTGATCTTTTCTTGTACAAGAGTCTATGGAGGGAAGGGTTTTAAACCTGAAACCTGCTACCTGAAACCTCCCTTAACCTGACATTTGAATCAGTGCGTAACGTCAGTTAAATAAGACCAAAAACGGTTAAAATTCAGAAAGAGTGAGAAGAAAGAGGAAGCATGGATAAAATATATATTCCCCAACTGCTGAAAATGCCCCAGCATACTGATAAATTTACTTTTAAGGAAAATTTTAAGGGCTTAAACACCTTAACACCTGTTAAAGGCACTTTGGCGGTGTTTCATCGGGGTGGTTTTCTGGAGATAGAGTTACAGGCTGATGCTATTTTAACTTTAACCTGTGACCGTTGTTTACAGACTTTTAACCATCGTTTGGAAGTAGATACTTCTGAGATTATTTGGCTTAATAATGATTTGGTGAATGAGGAAAAATTCCCCCTTGAAAGGGAAATCACTGGGGATGATTTATGTGAAAGTTTACCCCCTGATGGTTATTTTGAGGTGCAAGAGTGGATTTATGAGCAGTTATCCCTTGCTTTACCGTTGCGACAGCTATGTAATAATGAAAACTGCGCCCCTCCCCCCATCCCTAACGATAATAACTTGGTTGACGGGCGCTGGGCTATACTACAACAATTAGGACAAAAATAAGGTCAAATCACTATCCGAAGGATGAAACGAATCAGATGGAATATAGAAACACGACAAGAGATATTTCTCAAAACTATTATTCCATCTCGTAAAGCTACTAAATATTATCTAAGGAGAGGTGCTAATGAGTAATTTGAATCAAGATGAAAAAGACTTATTAAAATCATTTGAAAATGATGAATGGCTTTCAGTCGGTAATCCTAAACGCCTTGAAAACATAAAAGAATATGCCATGGCAACTTCCATAAAAGAACTCTAATGCTATCTTCTCTTGATTTGGAGATGATAGAAACAAAAGCAATTCAGGAAGGAATCACCTACCAAAGTCTTATTTCCAGCATTTTACACAAATATATCACGGGTAAATTGGTAGATGTTTAAAAGTTTATTGTTCCACCATAAATATTAAGTAACTTTAAGGAAATGCCACTATAATGGTATGGGTATTCTTGCTGAAAAGATCATGCTCAACAAAATTTTTTCATCTTCCCCCACTTCAGAGTATATAATCCGTTGGCACCAAAAAATGGCGGAAATACCCCAATCAGCATGGGATGACATGGCATTACCCCTCCCTACTCCTTTCCTAGAATGGGAATGGTTACATAATTTAGAAACTTCTGGTAGTGTGCAGGCGCGCGCCGGTTGGCAACCCTATCATCTTACCGTGTGGAAGGGTAATAGTCTAGTGGGAGGAGCGCCCCTCTACGTCAAAGGGCATAGTTATGGTGAGTTTGTTTTTGATAATCAATGGGCAGATTTAGCCTATCGTCTAGGTATCGAATATTACCCCAAATTGTTGGGGATGACTCCCTTTACTCCGGCGGTGGGTTATCGTTTCCTAATCGCTTCGGGAGAAGATGAATTAGCTATTACAGAAATAATGGTTAATGCTATTGATCATTTTTGTGCAAAAAATCACCTTTCAGGATGTAATTTTTTATTTGTTGATCCTCAATGGCAGAAAATCATAGCACAATTTGGCTTCACCACTTGGCAACATCACGGCTATATTTGGTCAAATCGAGATTTTCAAAACTTTGATGATTACTTGAAAATGTTTAACTCAAATCAGCGCAAAAATATCAAAAAAGAACGCAAAACCGTTAACACTGCTGGTTTAGTTACCAAAAATTTGGTAGGAGAAGAAATCCCCCATTATCTCTACCCTTATATATATCGTTTTTATAGTAATACCTGCGATAAATTTTATTGGGGTAGTAAATACTTAACTAAAAAATTTTTTGAGCAACTTTATCCCATTTATAGCCATCGTTTAATGTTAGTCGTGGCACACCGAGAGGGAGAAAATGAACATAATCCCGTCGGTATGTCATTTTGTATTCGCAAAGGTGACAATCTTTACGGGCGCTACTGGGGCAGTTTAGATGAATATGATTCCCTACATTTTGAAACCTGTTACTATAAGCCCATTGAGTGGGCAATAAATCAAGGCATACAGATGTACGATCCGGGCGCTGGAGGCTCTCACAAACGCCGTCGCGGTTTTCCAGCAACTACCAATTACAGTATGCACCGTTTTTATAATCAGCGCATGACCAAGATTTTACACCATTATATCGATGAAATTAATATCGCTGAACAAGAACAAATCGAAGCCATTAACAATGATTTACCATTTAATAAAAGAGAGGTTTTATTAGATAATTTATCACCGTTAGATAAATAACGCTTATCCAATTGACATTCACACCATCACAATCTTTGATTTAATGGGTGATTCTTGCTTCATTGCCACTTAACTAGATTCAAGAATTACTCCTCAAACCCCCGTCAAGTGACTACCGACCCAAGCAGTTTACTCACGGTATGCCCTACCGCAAGTATCTAGGTTTTTGGCGTTGCATCATTGCGGGATGATATGCAATTTTCTGATAGGTTGAAACAACTGT
>JACYMF010000049.1 GCA_015272165.1 Cyanobacterium sp. T60_A2020_053 | reverse complement strand
TATCATCTTTGTTTGTAAAGATTTGTCGATGAAGTAAAATCGGAAATTCTACTCCTTTTAACCACACTAATTTTGCATTCTTTTCTGACCATTCTAGTTCATCAATTCTAATAAAATGACCCTGTTTTTTCTTTTCTTCACTGATCGCTACGGTTCGATTACTTTTTAATGCCATGATGAAATGTTTACCCAATGTTATTCGGATAAAATCCATATTTTCCTTTGCCGCAAACCAACTATCTGTTAATACATATTTGTATTTCAGCTCATTTTTTTGACAAATTATTAACTGTTTTCTCAATAATTCATTTTTTGTGGCACTTCCCCTCCGTTTTTTCTTTTTTGTTTTAATTTCGCAAAACTCTATTGGTTTCTTGATTACCTCAAAAGCTACTGGTATCATCGAATATTAATACTCCATCCCTGATTGCCTCTAATTCTGTAACCAATTTTAACACCCAAATAACTTTTTGAGCTTGTTTTGCGGAAAGAGAATCCAAAAAATCTTCTATAGGACGATTCCCCGAAGATGTACGATAGAAAACTATTTCTCTCATAGTTAATAGCAAAGAGTATAAGAGTATTCAAAGCTTTTCCCAATTAATTTTATGGTAAAAACTTCCACGACATTTCTTTAAGGAGATTCACTGTCAGTTCTCGTGTAAGATTAATTGTATAGTTAATATTGGGTTGGATTTTATTTATCATATAACCCAACATCAACCCAAATCAATATTACTTCATCTCACCAATAGCGCCCTTCGCCATTTTTGCGATAAGTTGATCTGTTGCCTTTAGTAACGAAGATTAAATTAGATAATTTTGGTCTAAAATTTGTTCTAAAGTATAAGGGCAAGTGTCAGGAAATTTTACAGAGTGTGTAGTCTTTTGTTGAACAAATTTTAAAGCATCTTGATAAATTGACTCCAAGTTTTCTGTTAAATAATTACTTAAATTAGTTGTTAAATCACGTTTAATTTGAGAGCGAAAGCCAATTACTTCTGTTTTCCAGTGATTAGAATTATTTTCAAATTCTGTTGTCCAATATTGCAGTAATAAAAGATGTCTAATAATTTGTTCTGTCAAACTTGCTACTTTTGATTTATCTCGACGTGCCAAACTTTCTAACTCCTCAATTAAATTTTCTAAATCTAACTCATTAAAACGTTTCTCTCGCAATAATTTTATTGTTTCTTCTAACCAAAAATGCTCATCAATTTCATAAATATTTTTTAGGTTTGTTGTTAATAATGTATTTACCATAAAATTATTAATGTGAATGTACTTTATCCTATTATAAGCAACAAGTTTTAAAAATATCTGATTCATGTTACTTCATAAGAGCGATCGCACCCTTACTCAAAAAAAACCATCATAAAATGTAGGTTGGGTTAAACGAAGTGCAACCCAACACAAATAAATTGAGTTAAATAAGATGTAATCTCTTAAATTCAAAATTGGATAATGTTATGATGGTATTGTTTTTAAAGTAACATAATAAGATATTCCTCACTAACTATCTAGTATGGCTGTTGGACAAAATTTTCTGGCTCAATTAAAACAAGTTCGGGTAAACAAAAAAACTATTACTCGTTCTATTCGTGATTTAATGACAGATTTTCAGAGTGCAAAGATTGTTATTCCACCTTATCAAAGAACTTTTGTTTGGGATTTCTCTAAACAATGTCGTTTTGTTGAGTCGATATTCATGGATATTCCAATTCCACCACTATTTTTTTTGGAAAAATTCGATGAGGAGACTGATGCCACTATGTTTGAAATAATAGATGGTGTACAGAGATTAACTACATTAGCAAATTTTATTAATGGTAGCTTGAAAGTTGCTAATCTCGATAATTTACCAGAATTAAATCAATCTACATTTAATCATTTACCTTCTAATATCAGTGCTTTATTTCTTGAGCGTCAAATCAATACTATTGTTATTGAGAGTGACACTCATCCTGAAATACAGTTTGAAGTATTTGGACGATTAAACATGGGATCTGTTTCTTTAAATGCCCAAGAATTAAGAAACTGTATGTTTCATGGTGATTTTAATGATTTTTTAATTGATTGTTCTAAAAATTTGATTTATAGAGAACTCTTACATCCTTTCCCTAAACTTCGACCTCCAAAAGAAGGTAAACCAGATAAAAATAGGATGCTTGATGTTGAATTAGTTTTACGATTTTTCGCACTTCATGATTTTTATGATTCAGAAACTAATAAGTATCCTGAACCTAGAACTGAGACTTTAAATGACTATATGAGGGAACAAGCTAAAAATGAAGATGAAAACTTTAAAAAGCAAAAACAGGATGAATTAAATATCTTATTTAATAAAGTTTTAGATATGGTAAAAATTACTTTTGAAGATAATCATTATCGGAGTTTTTCAGTAAAAAAAGATAATAATGCTAAATTTTCTCCTCAACCAAATGCTGCTATTTATGATATACAAATGTTAGGTTTTGTTCCTTATAATATAGAAGATATTAGAGATAAAACAGAGGTAATTTATGATAAGTTCTTAGACTTATCTTCGTTTGACCGCAATTTTATTGATGCTGTCTCTCGCTCTACTAATGCTAGGTTAAATGAACGTATAGGTATTTGGGATAATCAGCTTAAGCAAATAATTGAAAATTTTGACTCTTATCTACAAATATTTACTAATAAAAAAAATGCTTATCAAGCATCTCCTTTTTGCTCAGTTTCTGGAAAAAGAATTGAAACCTTTGAAGAAGTAGATTTTTATGATAATAAAATATACCATAAAGCCTTTTCTCCTAAGTTAGAAATGTCGGTAGATGTTAGTAAAAAAGTTACTATTAACAGTTCCGTTAGCATTCTATTGAATGGAAATGAACTACAATTTGATGATATTCGTGAAGCTACAAGGTTTGTAATAGACTTTATATCCAAAAGAATTACAGATGACATTCATGATATTATCCGTTTAAATAAGTTAGATTATGTGGGTACTCAAGAAGATTTATTATCAAGAGAAGGAAATAAAATCATTCAACCTTTTGGCAATTTGAATAACATTGACGGGGAGCGACTTTACTTTTATTTATCCAATCGTCGAGCAGAAAATATAACTAGATTGATAGAATTAGCTTCTTTATTTAGTTTTATGAGTGATTTTCAAGTTTTGAATTGAACTATAAAAGTGGGCTACACTTCAAACTCATCAAAATTATTGATTAATCGAAAAACATGGGTGGGGATGTTGGGTTTCGTGCCTCAACCCAACCTACTAATTACCAGATGATTTATCCGCAAAAAAAAACTCAAACTCTCTCCAAAAAGGGAGATTATTTGAAGTTTTTTTTGATTGTTGAGCTTTTAAAGATAAAGATTGTAAAATAATTATTTTATTCTTCACTTTTAGCCCACTTAACACCTTTATAAATTCCATATCCGATCAATCCAGCTACTCCAACGACTCCTGCTATGGGAAGAGCAACAGTTGTTGTTGTTGTTAACCCAATTACTCCTAACAGTCCTGAAGCTGGAGCTGTAATAGTCGCTACAGTAATGGAACCGGTACCGGCTAAACCAGCACCTGTTACAATCGCTCCAACTGTTTTTGCTTCGTCCATATATATCCCTCTTTTTTTTAGAAATATTTATTAAACTATACCATAAAGAGCCATTTAATTGTTTATCAATGTTGAGATACCAACCAGAGTTAATCTTAAGTTTATATCTGCGAAGCCAAAAAGATAGAAACGTTACACACACCGATTAAGCAATTTCCGATAAAAGCCTTATGCTGGGTACATCTGATTTAGTTGGTTGACGAAAATAACTCATTGGTAGGGTGACAACGGTTCTGGTATTTCCTAATAAATCAAAAAACTCCACACTATAACCCGTTTCCAAATCACTAACATTATGTATATCTACTACAGTGCCAATATCACCAGCAAATAAACTATCTTCGACTATATCCTTTAATAAGATTACATCAGAATAAAGGGAAAAATTCATAATATTTAAAACCTCCAATTTTTATTCAGGAATCATGGTAATTAATCGGGGAATTTCTGTACCTTTGTCAATTTGCCATACACTTTTCATTAATAATGGCTTGTTAATAGGGGTAAGTATTTCTGATATTATTTCATATCTTATGCCATAAGGTGTTTCTTTGATTATAGTAACTTCTCCATTGAGATGGAACTTGCGAATATCTAATTCTAATTGTTGCCAATTATCAGGAGAGTAACCATAATTAAGCAACATTTTTGCCTTTGAACCTCCCCTTGTATGATTGATATTCAACAAATAATCTACTATTTTAGATTGTTCTATATTGGCGCGATAGAAATTAGGAATTTTCATCATACTTTACCCCAAATTAATATTACTTCATCTCAGCAATAGCGCCCTTCGCCATATTTGCGATAGCTTGGTCAGTAGCTTTCGGTAACTGATAATAAGTACCACCGGCAGTAGTAGCCAACTCCTTACCGAAGCCTGTCGAAACAAACTTCTTCTCAGTATCGATAACCAACAACTTCATACCCAGCGCCCGTATCTTTCCAGCAATACTTAGTAACTCCGCCTTAATATCAGGCTTTTCCCCTTCCTCAAGAGTTTCACCCAAAGATCGAGCCAAAGGAATATTACCGCGCCCGTCAGTGATAGCAACGATTACCACTTGTCCAATATCTCCAGACATCTGCGCATTAACCCCTACCTGCACCGCTTGACTAAGAGCATGGGAAAGAGGTGAACCACCGCCACAAGGCAGAGTTTCGAGGCGTAAACGAGCGAGAGTAATGGAACGAGTGGGGGGTAATAAAACATCAGCTTGTTCCCCACGGAAAGGAATTAACGCCACCTGATCCCGATTTTCGTAGGCTTCCGTTAACAAGCGCATAACAGCGCCCTTCGCCGATTGCATCCGATTAAGAGCCATAGAACCAGACGCATCCACCACAAAAACGATTAAAGCCCCTGCTTTGCGCACGAGACGTTTTGACCTCAAATCCACGTTTTCCACGATAACACGGCGATTAGGGTAGCGTTCACGGCGACTTTTTTGGTAGGGTGCAGCAGCCCTCAAAGTAGCATCCACAGCAATTCTTCTGACTTTACCTTTAGGTAACATGGGTTTAATATAGCGCCCTCGATCATCGCTGAAAATCATATTACGAGCGCCCGACTTGCCCTGTCGTTGCATCTGTTGGGCAAAATATAATACGCTGGGGTCTAAAATCACCCCTTCCACATCAAAAACGAACTCCTCTGGAATTTGGGGCGCTTCCTCTTCCTTCTCTTCTTGATTTTCCTGATCCTCCTTATTATCTTCCTTCTCCTCCTGATCCTCCTCTTCCCCTTCATCCCCTTGATCTTGGGGCTTTGGTGGTGGCGGTGGGGGTTGCATCTGATCCTCTGGTGGTTGCTGTTGTACCATAGTCGAACGTGGCACAATGACCAATTCTACCGCTTTGCGTAGATCATCCGCCGTAACATTATTACGCCCTTCCAACGCAGCAGCCGCCATGGCTACCCTAACCGCAAAAATTTCCGCCCGATGTCCTTCTACTCCGCCCCTAACTGCTTCCTGTACTAAATATTTAACCTGTTCGGTAGTGATTTTTACTTCCTTAATCCATTCCCTCGCCAAAATAATTTCCGTGCGTAGCGCCTCTAAATCTTCGTCATATTGCTCAAGAAATTTCACGGGAGAAGAAGCATAATCAATCACTTGATCCACCGCTTGGACTCTCTCATCTAAGGCTAACACGCCATCAGCACTGAGGGCAACGGCAATACGATCTAATAAATGTTCTCGCAAATTGCCTTCTTCGGGGTTGTAAGTGGCGATTAGCAAAGGTTGGCAAGGATGGGCAAAACTGATGCCTTCCCTTTCAATTTGGTTTTTGCCATCGGTTAATACTGTCAGCAGTTGGTTAGCGATTTGGTCATCTAACAAATTGATTTCATCGATATATAATACTCCTCGATTGGCTTTTGCTAATAAGCCGGGTTGAAAAATCGGTTCGCCTTTTTGCACTGATTCTTCCACATCAACCGATCCCAAGAGTCTGTCTTCCGTTGTGCCGAGGGGGATTTGGACGAAGGGCGCTGGGATTACTTCCGTAGGAATTTCCTCTCTAGGAGTATTACCGTATTTTTCGAGGGTTTCGCTATCCCAACTATTGCGATCATCCGGGTTACAATTAAAACGACTATCTTTAATAACCTCAATGGGGGGTAATAGGGTATGGATGCCGCGCGCCATCACGGATTTAGCCGTGCCTCGTTTCCCAGCGATGGCAACCCCTCCCAAGGTGGGATCAACTGCGGATAATAATAAGGCTGTTTTGATGGCTTGTTGTCCGATAACGGCAGTGAGGGGAAAATTTATATTATTAGTAGTTAATGTTGGCATTAATATAGAATTGATTATAAATGCAATGTAAAGCTATATTTTACCGTACATGGGATATAGACTTGATTAGATTCAAAAAAAATGTTACGGTTGTGCAAATATTAGGTAAGAAAATTTAGCCCAACTTTTGATGTGATATTAGCTATATATGAAAGCAAACGAAACTAAAATACAAAATTTTTTATCTTTAACAAAAACACAATTCGTCATACCAGTTTATCAAAGAAATTATGATTGGTCGATTCCTCAATGTAAGCAACTGCTTGACGATATTTTATCAGTTGGAAAAAACTCAGAGATGAATGCTCATTTTATCGGTAGCATCGTTTTTATACATGATGATGTTTATACAGCTTCAAGAACCAAAGAACTTAGTATTATAGATGGACAACAAAGATTAACCACACTAGCTTTAATCTACTTAGTAATTTATCGATTGGCATTAAATTTTAATGATTTGGAATTAGCATCTGAAATTAATGAAACATATTTAATCAATAAATTTGTTAGTGAAGAAGATAAATTAAAACTTAAATTAACTGAGCCAAATTCAAATGCTTTAAAGTATTTATTAAAAGGTGATTTTCAAAAAAAGTTTAACGAATATTCTAGGATTGTTGATAATTTTAACTATTTTAATCAGAGAATTAATGAAGAAAATTATCAAGTCGTAATTGATGGATTAAATAAATTAATATTTGTTGAAATTTCTTTAGAAAGAGGAAAGGATGATCCACAAAGAATATTTGAAAGTCTCAATTCGACTGGCTTAGACTTATCTCAAGCTGATTTAATTAGAAATTATATTTTAATGGGATTAAAACTAAAAGAGCAAAGAAAAGTTTATGAAAATTACTGGCTAACTATTGAAAAATTAGCAAGAGATGATATTCACAATATTAGTAAAGTGTCTGATTTTATTCGAGATTACCTAACATTAACGGATAAAAATATACCTAATAAAAATAAAGTTTACATAAGTTTTAAATCAAAATATTCTAATTTAAATCTTGAAACATTAGAAAAAGAACTCTCAAATATTAAATCTTTAGCCCACTTTTATAACAAATTAATCAATCCACAGAGAGAAGAAGATAAGGATATTCGTAATCAATTAGAATGTTTAAAACGTTTAGAAACAAATGTAACTCATCCTTTCTTAATGCAGGTTTATTATGATTATAAGTATTCTACTATTGATAAAAAAACTTTTCTTGCCATTTTGGACTTAATACAGTCTTTTATTTGGAGAAGATTTATTATCGGTTTACCAACAAACTCCCTGAATAAAATATTTATGAGTTTATATGATAAAGTTGACCTTAATAATTACTTAATATCCATTCAAAAAACACTAATTCAACGTACAGGAAGTCAAAGATTTCCTCAAAATAATGAAGTTTTAGATGCTTTGAAGTTCAAAGATATGTACAACATTCAATCAAAAAATCGAACTTACTTTTTGGAAAGATTAGAAAATTATAATAATCCAGAAATAGTTATTATTGATGAGAAAATAACGATTGAACATATTTTCCCTCAAAATCCAGATTCTCAGTGGAAAAAAGACTTAGGTATTGAAGAGTTTAATTACATCAAAAGTAATTACTTACATACAATTGCTAATTTAACTTTATCTGGACATAATAATAGTTTAAAAAATAAATCTTTTTTAGCAAAAAGGGATATGATTGACTCAGGTTATAAATACAGTCGTTTGTGGCTTAATAAATACATATCTCAACTAGACATTTGGAATCAACAAGAATTAGAAAAAAGATTTCAACTAATTAGCAAAAGATTTTTATCTATTTGGCAATATCCTGATATTAAAATAGAAGAAATAAAAGAGATAGAAGAGTTTAATATTTTTGAAGCAGATGACCCTAAATACAAAAAACTTGATTATGCTATTTTTTGTGATGAAAAAATAGAGATAAAAGAGGTATCAAAATTATACGCAGAAATATTTAAAAGATTGTTTGAAAAACAACCTGAACTTTTTTTTACAACAGATTTAGGTGAAAAAGTTAAAATTAGCAAGAAAAATGAAAAACATAATGTTCGGCAACAACTTATGATCAACGAAACTTATTTTATTGAGGGTAATCTGGACAATAGTGCTAAATTTGAAAGAATTAAATATGCTCTATCTCTATTCAGATTGGAAGAAGAGTTAATTATTAAATATTCTGATTAAAAGTCTATTTAGGATGGAGGGCTCTGATTTAGTATAATTAAATTATTTAGAAAAATGGTAACTCTATAATTATGACTAAAAGTATTATTGTTCCTGTTAATTTAGAAACTGCGAATACTTTTAATAATTTACCTTTAGAAAAAAAGCATAAAATACAAAACTTTCTTAGTTTACAGTTAGAAACTGCTTTAAAATCTAAACAATCTCTACTGGAAATTATGGACGAAATTAGTGAAGAAGCAAAAGAGAAAGGATTAACACCTGAAATACTGAAATCTTTGTTAGAAGATGAGTAAATTTTATGTTTTAGATACTAATGTTATGGTTAGTGCCATATTATTTTCTGAGTCTGTACCAAGAAAAGCCTTTAATTTTGTATTTAATTCTGAAAAAATTTTACTATGTTAAAAAGAAAATGGATTACTGAGGTCCAAAATATTGACTAATTCATCAACCGTCATATTACTACTTTTTGCCATTTCTTCTAAATCATTATTTAACGAGTCAAATAATTTTCTGAGTTTTTCCGTATCCTTTTTCTTAATTCCTATTTTTTTTCGATAATAATTAACATCTTTATTTGCTTCTGTTTTAATTTCGATTAAAGTCACAATATTATTTTGCTTATCGATGTTACATTTTTTATATTCTAGCTCAAATTAGGTGCGGTCATACAGAGCGACTTTATAGTCTTTTAAATTAGATCGTAGGGTGGGCAATGCTTATTCTAAGTTAATGATTACTAAAAAACCAGCGCCCTCCCCCTCAACCATATTACTTAAATCCAGCGCCCTTCACCCCATGCCATAATAATTATTATTAATAATCAATAACAGAAATGAACAAACAAAAAGTTCTCCAAATCCTCACAGAAAATAAACCTTTGCTTCAAAAAAAATATGGAGTTGATAGCTTATCCTTATTTGGTTCAACTGCCAGAGATACCGCCACAGAAACCAGTGATATTGATATACTAATTAGCTTTAGAGAAAAAGCCAATTCAAGTAAATATTTTGGCGTATTATTTCATCTCGAAGATTTATTAAAAAGTCCTATCGATTTAGTAACCACCAGCGCCCTTCGCCCCGAATTAAAAGCTCAAATTGAAGCAGAAAAAATTGATGTCTAATGATACACCACGCAGAAAATGGCTATTTTACCTTGACGATATGATCAACTTTGCCGAGAAAGTACAAAAATATACTAGCAACCTCGATCAAATAAACTTTATTGCTAATGAATTATATTACGATGCAACCCTAAGAAATTTAGAACTTATCGGCGAGGCAGCCACTAAAATTCCCCTACAAATCAGAAATAATTATCCAGATATTCCTTGGCGAAAAATCATTGCTACTCGTAACAGAGTTATTCATAACTATCTCGGTATTGATAATGATATTATTTGGAGCATTGTTTGTGATGAAATTCCGATCCTGATTGTAAAATTACGTCAACTTAAAGAACTTTCTCAGTAAACACCAGAGCCCTCCATCGTATTTTACTCCCCTCTCCTGTGGGAGAGGGGTTGGGGGTGAGGGTCAAACCCAGCGCCCCCCACCGCCCTACAATCAATTTCACGGTTTTAGTTTCCTGTCCTGATTTTTGGCAATATTCAAGTTTTAATAACTAGGCTATTATATCTCGCCAAACAGCAATAGTAGCATCTTTACTACCACTAACTAAAGTATGACCATCAGAACTTAACGCAAGACAAGTAACACTATCAACATGACCTTCTAAGGTTCTCACACAGTCCCCTGTTTTCCAATTCCATAGTTTAATTGTCTTATCTGCACTGGCGCTAAATAATGTTGAACCATCTTTGCTAAAAACTAATGAATTAATGGAAGATGAATGACCTTTTAAATTTCTAATTAATGATCCTGTTTTAACATCCCATAAAACTATATTTTTATTGCTATCACCAGTGACTAAAGTTTTGCCGTCAAGAGTAAATCTAACACATAAAACTGAGTGATTCTCTTGAAATTTTAAAACTATTTCCTGACTGTACAAACTGCCTAAATGAATACAACCATCTTTCGTTGCTATTGCTATTAACTGTCCATCAGGACTAAATGCTACTGATAAAACGGCACTTTCCATTTTATGGCTACCAATTATTTTTCTGTTGTCAAAGTTGAATATGTTAACTTTTCTATCATCACCACCACTGGCTATTATATTTTCATGGGGATGTATTGCTATAGAGTTAACTTTACCATAATGACGGTATAGAAGAATGTCTTTATTTCGATCTCGATCAAATGCTGTAATGTGACCAAAAGAATGACCATAAATAACATTTTTTCCACGATTAAAAAACTTTAATCCATTAATCAAACTATGACCATTATATGTAAATTTTGTCGGTTGGATGGAATTACCATCAAATTTAGAAAAAACAAGATCACCCTTTTTCTCACTAACAATCATACTTTCTGCTGAATTTATCGCAAGGGAATAGACTGGTGAATAAGTAAACCATGCTTTATACATTTTCCATTTACCAGCGCCCTCCACGATGGCATTATTAACTTGTTGTATTTGTGATTTAAAATTATCTAAAATAGTTATTTGTTCTGCTTGTCTTTGCTTTAAAGTGTCAATATAAACTGCATTAACTGCTTTTTGCTCAAAGTGTTTTGCTAATAATTTTTGACTAAATTCAGGAAATTTTAACTCATATAAAGGATTGATTTTGAGAAAAGAAATATCAATAAAATAAGATGCTAATAATTGATTTAAAGTAATAATTAACTCTCTTATTTTTATTAAACAATCTTCTTGATTAACTTCTGATTGTTGTAACACATTAAAAGTGTTTTTCCAATTCCATAAATCACTAGAAATTATTTTTGGCTCGATACTTTTCAAATCCCAAAACCCCACATTAAATTGACAGGTATAATCATTTATATCAGTATAAAATATAGCTGTAGGAATAGGAGAAAGAATGCCATGTAATTGTGTAACGGTAATATCTCCTATAGTTTTCTTAAAATAATCTGTATAAATTTTTACTTTGTAATCATTAGTTGATTCTGAATAAAATTTTCGTAAGTCTGTTGGTATTCCACCAAAATCGGATGCCAAATTATTACGAATTAAAGAAGGCACATCAAGGGTCATTTTAGGTGGTGCAACTAAAAGTAATAAGGTTTCTTTTGTTTGTAAAATTGTTTTTGTTTCATTACGACTTAATATACCCGACCAATTTTCTTGCTCCCAATTTCCTTGAATTTCTAGTAATTTAAGGTCAATTTGATGGTTTTGATATTCTTTTAAAGTTTGTTTAAATAAATCAATAATTTCTTATCTTTGTTGTATTTTATAGGGGTTATGACTATCGATCCAATCTTTTAGTAAATCTCCAACACCTTCTCCAATTCCATTAACCATAGGACCTACTATTTCATATATTAAAGAAGGCACAAAATTAAAAATATTCTTAGTATCTGCCAAAGCGATATTATTAAGTTCAATAAAATCAGCAAAAGTAGCTATTGTTGTGGTGAAAAACAGTTTTTCTAAAAAAATTCGTCTATTAACCATTGATTATGCCTCTAAAACAGAGTTAATTCACTATAAATCATAGTAGTTTATCAGTATGATTTGACCTTTTATTTTTCTGGGTTGTGGTGGAGGGCGCACGGTTTTGGGGTGGAGGGCGCTGGGTTTGGTGGAGGGCGCTGTCACCTCATCAAAAACTTACCACCATTTACCATGCTTTTGGTTGAAACTCATCACCATTAAAAATAACTACACTTTCGCCACTTTGACCTAAGACAAATATACCTTGACGATAAGCGTATTTATCAGCGCCCTCCTCAATTTCAATTCCTGCCACTGCACCATATAAATTTTTTTGGCTATATTCAGGAAAAAACCGTTTAAATCTCTGTAAATCTTTGATTAAATCTTTCACATCATTGACACCTAAACTGCTTTTGACTTCCACCACCAAAACATGATTTTCATTAGTCACTAACACATCAATTTCGAGAATGTCACCATCAAGACGTTTTTTAACCCGTTGGCTAACTTGATGCACAGGAATACCACGACTAAGGAATAAAGTTTCGCAGGAGGGCGCTACCATATTTTCCACAAAGCGCCCCCATTTGCCCCCCAGATTACCAATTTCTTTACTTAATCGAGTGATTTGACGGTCTGTCTCCTGAAAACGTCTATCTGTTTCCTGAAAACGTCTATCTGTTTCCTGAAAACGACGATCTGTTTCCTGAAAACGGCGATCTGTTTCTAAAGATTGCTCTTTAAGAATATCCTTTGTTTCTTGAAAACGGCGCTCTGTTTCTTTTTGAGCTTCTGTTAATTCTGCTAATAGTCTCCAAACGTCATCAGCGGTAGTTGTCATAAATATTTACCTTACTAATCTCGTACTCACTTATATTATTTTATTGGTGTAGTTGTAATCATCTCATTTTTTTACCAATAAATCTTTAGGGGAGGTTCAATGTGGGTTAGGTTTTGGCGCGCGCTAACCTACAAAACTTCATTAATAGCAATCTTTAAACTAGGAAAATTATCAACAAAAATAGTATCTTCCACAGACAATTTTTCCATTTTTTGATAATAATTATATTTAGGAGAAGTGTATTTTTCTAGTAAACTATTATTAAGGTCTATGAGCCACACTTCCATGATTTTATTTTCAGCATAAGCAGGTAATTTAATATTACGATCATAATCAATACTACTATCAGCTACTTCTATCAACAAATAAATATCTTCAGGAGTAGGATGCTGAGTTACATAAAAATCATCACGAGGTTTTAGTAAAATAACATCTGGTTGAGGCTCAGATTTATCATTGAGTTTTATCGGGTCTTGAACGCCAATAATAACTTCTTTTGGTAATTTTTGGGCAAACAAATAATTAAGTTTTTTAACACAGGAAGCGTGTCTAAATCCCACTGGTGACATTTCAAACAATTCTCCATTAATTAATTCTATGTTGCTATCTTCATGAAAAATACCAACATTAATTAAACTATGATATTCTTCTAGGTCAAATTTTCTTTTAGATGGTGTAATTGTAATCATCTAGTTTTTTCCCCAATAAATATTTAGCTTGTCGTAGTTATATCCTAGCAATTGTCTGTAAATTTAAAGATAGCTTGGATTACCATTAAATCTGCCCAAGTTAAAACAAACGGTATTTTAAACCCTTTATTCTTCAATAAAAAAAGATTTTTTTTGCTGACTGTGGTAATAATATGAATAACGGTATAGTAGCCACCTAAAGATTTTATCACGATATTGTCTATGTCAACTCTTGTCATTGTCGAATCCCCCACCAAAGCCAAAACCATCCGCAATTATCTACCCAAAGATTATATTGTGGAAGCGTCTATGGGTCATATCCGAGATTTACCCTCCTCAGCAGAAGAAATCCCGGCACAATATAAACAGTTTGACTGGGCAAGGTTGGGGGTGAACGTGGATCAAAATTTTGAACCCATATATGTCGTGCCGAAAACTAAAAATAAAACCGTTAAACAATTAAAAACACTCCTTAAAGATGCTGATGAGTTAATCTTGGCAACAGACGAAGACAGAGAAGGAGAAAGCATTAGTTGGCATTTACTACAGCTACTTAAACCAAAAGTACCTATTAAAAGGATGGTTTTTCATGAAATTACCAAAGAAGCTATCCAAAGCGCTTTAAATAATTGTCGTGATATTGACGAAAATTTAGTTCATGCACAGGAAACGCGCCGTATTTTGGATCGCTTGGTGGGTTATACCCTCTCCCCTTTGTTGTGGAAAAAAATTGCAAGGGGATTATCTGCCGGTAGAGTGCAATCCGTGGCAGTAAGGCTTTTGGTGCAAAGGGAAAGAGAACGAAGAGCGTTTAACAGCGCCCGATACTGGGATTTGAAAGCGTTACTAAATTTTGAAAAAAGTAACTTCGAGGCAAAAATATACAGCTTAAACGGTCAAAAACTGGCAACAGGAAGCGATTTTGATCCCACCACAGGAAAACTAAGTAAAGGGAAAAAAGTCTTAGTTTTAAATGAAGAAGAAGCGGTGACATTGCGCCAACGTTTAGAAGGTAAAATGTGGACTGTGACGGAAACGGAGGAAAAACCCACTACTCGCAAACCTTCCCCTCCCTTTACCACTTCTACGTTACAACAGGAAGCAAACCGAAAGTTAGGCTTCGGGGCAAAAGACACCATGCGCATCGCCCAAAGTTTGTACGAAAACGGCTATATCACCTACATGAGAACCGACTCAGTGCATCTCAGCGCCCAAGCCATTGCAGCAGCGCGTAGCTGTGTAGAACAAATGTACGGTAAAGAATATTTAAGCCCTCAACCTCGACAGTATAAAACCAAGAGTAAGGGCGCTCAAGAAGCGCACGAAGCCATTCGCCCAGCCGGTAGTAGTTTCCGTTTACCAAAAGAAACAGGGTTAAGAGATCGGGAATTAGCTTTATATGATCTCATTTGGAAGCGCACGGTAGCCTCTCAGATGGCAGAAGCGCGCCTCACTCAAATCATGGTTAGTATGGGGGTAGAAGATGCTATTTTCCGCTCCAGTGGCAAAAGGATTGATTTTGCAGGGTTTTTCCGGGCTTATGTGGAAGGCTCAGACGATCCAGAAGCCGCTTTGGAAAATCAAGAGGTGATTTTACCTTCGTTAAAAAAAGGCGATCACCCAGATTGTAAAAAATTAGAAGAAGTAAGCCACGAAACTCAACCTCCAGCGCGCTTCACCGAGGCATCGCTAGTCAAAATGTTGGAGAGTGAAGGCGTCGGGCGCCCGTCAACCTACGCCAGTATTATCAGCACGATTATTGATCGAGGTTATGCGCAGTTACGCGCTAAGGCTTTAATTCCCACTTTTACTGCTTTTGCTGTGGTGAGTCTATTGGAGAAAAATTTTGAAGAGTTAGTTGATACCAAATTTACCTCGAAAATGGAACAAAGTTTGGACGACATTGCCACAGGCGAACAACAATGGTTGCCTTATCTGCAAAAATTTTATTTGGGAGCAACTGGATTACAACAGCAAGTTTTAACCAGAGAGACAGAAATCGATTCATCCTCCGCCAAAGCCATTGAGTTGGAAAACCTTGACGTGCAAGTAAAAATCGGGCGCTTTGGGGCATATTTAGAAGATACGAGAGGAGATGAAGTGGTCAAATCTTCCATTCCTCTGGAGTTAACCCCTGCCGATCTCGATGCGGATCAAGTAGAATTATTATTAAAACAAAAGGTAGAAGGTCCAAAGGTATTGGGTCATCATCCCGAATCAGAAAAGCCTATTTACCTTTTAATTGGTACTTATGGTCCTTATGTGCAGTTAGGAGATACCCCCGAAGGTAAGGCGAAAAAACCGAAAACCGCTTCTTTCCCCAAAGGCACAGAATTAGAAGACATTGATCTTGATCTTGCTTTAGCTTACCTCGCTTTACCGCGCACTTTAGGAGAGCATCCCGACACGGGGAAACCCATCAAAGCTAGTTTAGGGCGCTTTGGTGCTTATGTGG
The DNA here is from genome assembly GCA_015272165.1 of Cyanobacterium sp. T60_A2020_053. Classification (NCBI taxonomy): domain Bacteria; kingdom Bacillati; phylum Cyanobacteriota; class Cyanophyceae; order Chroococcales; family Geminocystaceae; genus Cyanobacterium; species Cyanobacterium sp. T60_A2020_053. The sequence continues at coordinate 17,270 of JACYMF010000049.1, read as the reverse complement.
TCCATGATCAAGGCACAGAAGGTAAAGATTATCGCTCTCTCAAAAAAGAAGATGATTTACTTACTATAACCTTAGCACGAGCGCTGGAACTTTTAGCACAACCGAAACGAGGTCGGGGGAGGGGCGCTGGAAGCACCAAAAAACCCCTTCGAGAGTTAGGTAATCACCCTGAAGATAACGAACCGATCAATATTTATGAAGGTCCTTATGGGGTTTATTTCAAGCATGGTAAAACCAATGTAAAATTACCAGAAGGGGAGACAGTGGAAAGCATGAGTTTAGATAAGGCTTTGTTACTTTTAACTGACAAAAAACCTGCTACTAAAAAGAAAGCTACCACGAGAAAAACTACGGCAAAAAAAACCACTACTCGCAAGAAAACTACGCCTAAGAAATAAAGGCAAATTGACAATGGATGATGGATAATGATGAGGTTTTACCATTCTCTTGTTATATCAAGTTCGGATGATCAGCCGAAGGCTGCCGCTGCGCGATCACTTACAAATTAGTAATCAATATCTTAGTTCAATTTATTGAACGGAATACTATTGGTTCCGTGTAATGAATTACACGGTGGGTAAATTACTTCATATTACCTCTTGCCTTGCTTTGTTGTCATAGCTTGAACGAAAATAAAATCTATAATTAAGTTACCCAACTTATTAAAGAAAAAATTTATGACAGTTGCCGATAAACTAAGCCAATTATATGAACTTGACGACTATCAATGGTTAGAAGAAAACATTAAATTGCTCAAAGCCAAAATGTTTCATGAAATTGATTTAGAAAATTTAATTGAGGAATTAGAAGATTTGGGTAAAGAAAGAAAAAATGCGGTAGAAAGTTTATTACAACAAATTATCCGACATTTATTAATGTATCAATATTGGCATGATGAGAGAGAAAGAAATGCTAATCATTGGGAAGGGGAAATCTACAGTTTTCGAGATCAGCTTAATCACAAACTAACCACTAACTTGCATAATCATTTAATTAGTAAATTAGATAATATTTATGATCGGGCGCTGGGATATGTTATCAGAAAAACCTGTTTATCTATTAATATTTTTCCGACAAATTGCCCTTATACCCTCGCACAATTATTGGACATAGATTATTTACCCTAGCGCCCTTCAACCTTTACCAGTTTTCTCTTGCCTTTTAAATTTTTTCTCAGGAAAAATTTACTTATTTTTAACGTTAAATTTTTATGAATTAATTAATATCAAAGGGTAAAGATAAAACTATTGTAATTAAATAATGAAACCAGCGCCCTCCACCCCATTCTCAATATTCAAATCTTGGCAAAAATTTCCCCGCCTACCACAAATTATGTTTTTAACAGTTGTCTCTTTTTTCGTGACTATATCACCGAGTTTAGCTCAAACAGAGGGCTTTAATCCCCAACAATGGTTAATTGATGCCTTACAATGGATTGAAGGATTAGGGGCGCTGGGAGCGCTAGTATTTATCCTACTCTACATCATTGCCACCGTGGCTTTTTTGCCCGGTTCCGTGGTGACACTGGGAGGAGGTGTGGTATTCGGCGTTGTGTTGGGTTCAATTTACGTCTTTATCGGTGCCACCATGGGCGCCACTTTAGCATTTTTAATCGGGCGCTATGTAGCAAGGGATTGGATTGCCAAAAAAATTGACGGCAATCAAAAGTTTAAAGCTATCGATGAAGGGGTAGGGCGTGAAGGATTCAAAATCGTTTTGTTAACTCGTTTATCCCCCGTTTTTCCCTTTAATCTTCTCAACTACGCCTATGGAGTTACAGGAGTTTCTCTCAAAGATTACTTTCTCGGCTCAGTGGGCATGATTCCGGGTACTATTATGTATGTTTATATCGGCTCATTGGCAGGTAGTCTCGCCACTCTCGGCAGTGAAACCCCCAGTAATCCCACATTACAATGGGCGATTCGCATTATGGGTTTTATCGCCACTGTTGCCGTCACCGTTTACGTTACTAAAATTGCGCGGAGGGCGCTGGAAAATATGCCATATTCACAGTCACACACGAATCAAAATGATTAATCGTCGCTTGTTTCTCTATTCCTCAACCCATAGATTATCCAGCTACAGTACATGGAGCTTATCTGACGGGATTAGATGTTAGCCAAAAGATTCTTCGGTTGAAAAAATAATGGAGGATTACCATTTTGATTGAAAATCAAAATTTTGTCAAAAGGGCAAAGGTAAATCATGCCAGTTCAATTTATTGAACGTAATCTTATTAGCCATGTGATGAATTACATGGTGAGTAAATTCGTAATGGATAGGTTTTGCTGAATAAATTAAAACCCTTTTAAAACAAAGGTTTTAAGCATAATCAAACTCTAAAAAAGTGCTAAAAATAATCTTTTTCCGCCAAAAAATCTGTATTTCTGCTCCACTAAACAAACAAACTCAGCGATGACGAGATTTAGCAATGCGATAACTCAAGAAGATAACGGGGATAATTCCAGCGATAATGATGGCGAGGGAGGGCGCTGAAGCCTCGATTAATCTTTCATCGGAAGCATATTGATATACCCTCACCGCTAGGGTGTCAAAGTTGAAAGGGCGCATCACCAAAGTAGCGGGTAATTCTTTCATCACATCTACAAATACCAACATCGTGGCGGTGAAAATAGCGCCCCCCATCAAGGGCAAATGAATCTTGAGTAAGGTTTGCACAGTGCCATAACCGAGACTGCGGGAAGCATCATCTAAACTAGGCTTAATTTTACCCAAACTAGATTCAAGAGTATTGAAAGAAACTGCCAAAAACCTGACGATATAAGCATAGATAAGGGCGCCCGTCGTACCACTTAAAATTAATCCTGTTGATATATCAAAATTTGTCCTCATAAAACCATCCACCCCATTATCAAACCTACCGAGGGGAATCAATACTCCCACCGCAATGACAGAACCGGGAATAGCATAACCAAGAGATGCTATCCTAATACTGGTTTTGATGGCAAAACGGGGTAATAATCTTTCGCCATAAGCCATCACTAGGGCGATGATAACGGCAATTAAAGCAGAAATCACCGCTAAAATCAAACTGTTTTTAGTTAAGTCCCAAAATTGATCGTTTAATGTCACCTGATAATTACGGATGGTTAAACTGAGAAGATAAATAGTGGGTATGACAAAACCAGCAAAAAGAGGCACGGCACAAAACAAAAACGCCAAACTACCGCGCCACCAATTTAACTGATAACGGGGTAATTTTTGTTGACTACTGGTTTCATAGTATTTTGCCAGCGCCCGTGACCATCTTTCTAGTAAAATCAATGAGAGAATAAACAACATCAATAAACAAGCCAACTGTGCGGAAGCCTCCCTTTCTCCCATACCAATCCAAGTGCGATAAATTCCCGTGGTGAAGGTATTAACCCCAAAAAACTGCACCGTGCCAAAATCATTCAAAGTTTCCATCAACGCCAAGGCTAAACCAGCGATAATACCGGGGCGCGCGAGGGGAAGCGCCACCTTAAAAAAACTCTGCCAAGGATTATAACCTAGAGAGCGACTAGCTTCGAGGGTGCATACTGACTGCTCTAAAAACGCTACCCTTGCCAACAAATAAACGTAGGGATACAACACTAAAACTAACATGACAATAGCGCCCCCAATATTGCGAATATCAGGAAACCAATAATCATCAACACTCTGCCATCCAAAAATATTCCGTAGCCATATTTGCACCGGACCAAAATAACTGAGCATATTAGTATAGGTGTATGCTAAAAGGTAGGAGGGCGCTGCTAAAGGCATGAGGGATAAACATTCTAGCCACAAAGCCCCTTGAAACTCGCACATCGTCACCAACCAAGCGCACCCCACCCCAATAATTAACACCCCGATGGATACCCCCGCCATCAGAATTAAGGAATTGACAATATAGTCAGTTAAAACAGTTTCTACTAAATGTTGCCAAATTTCGCCACTATCGCTAAAAATACTGCCGACAATGGCTAGAATTGGTAAACTAATCAGCAAAGCAACGATGATTAAAACCGTATACCATGAGTAAATAGGCATTTTTTGCCACCATCTAGCTAATGTTATGGTTAAACTATCCTTTTTCTCCTGATTTAACATGGTTAATAATTGCTAATAATTCTCAATCTCATATTTTATCGAAAATTATTTGAAGATGCAGAAATTTGCTAAAGTATAGCCTAAGATTAAGTTAATTTTCATCAGTTTTTCAGAATCAAATAGTAATCTGATTTTTAAGTATTTGTATAAATCTATTATTTTCAGAAATAAAGATAATATTCTAAATTCTATTCATCAAACAATAATATTTTTTTTATTAAAAAAAGCAAGGATTAAACTAAACATGACTTTTGAACATTTTACTACTCTAATTCATCCGATTTTAGTTATCATCGGTGTATTTCCTTTGATTGGAATTGTTAGTTATTTTGCATGGGAAACCAGACAAAGAAGATTAACTATTAAAGCAGGAGATAAAAGTAAGATTCCTCCTTTAGTGGGTAAAAACCATGTAGAAATTGGCAAAAAACTTTCTACTGCCGTAGTTATTGTTACTTTAGTAGGTTTAATTAGACCAATTATTGCTAAAAATATTGTTCCCAATCAGCTTTGGTCAACGAATTTATTTCAGTTAATATTTATTGCCTTAATTTTTATCTTTACTATTACTGCCTTTATTTTTTTATTTCTAGCTAAAAAGTCATTATGGCGAGGGATTTTTGCTACTTTAAGTGGCATGGGGATAGTGCTTTTGGGTTGTCAAGATGGGGTTTTTCGCCGTACTAATGAGTGGTACTGGTCACATTATTATTATGGTGTTTTGGTAGCTTTATTAATGATATTTTCCATAGCAATTATCGATGACATTCACAAAGATAAGTCTTTGAAATGGCGTAATGTTCACATTATACTTAATTGTCTGGCTTTACTTTTATTTTTAGGACAAGGGATGACGGGCGCTAGGGATTTATTCGAGATTGCTTTTTATATTACTCCGTAAGGGTAGAAAGAGGCAAAAATTCGTAGGGGTTGAACAATGTTCAACCCATTATCAATTATCCATGGTTCATTATCAATTAATTTAATTTGTTCCAGAAATGAATTTTTAGGTTAAATTAATCTATATCTGAATTTATTAGAGTTATTAGTTATGGATTTATGGTTTTTTTTACCTCTTGATTTATTAGCTCAAATTGAAGACCCTGATATTCTTGGTCAAATGACCACAGCTTGGAATAATTTTATTGAGAGTGGGCAAGTTTGGGCTTTATTAATTGGTTTATTTTTAGGCTATCTATTTGCGGGGTTTACGAAGTTTTAAGAGTTGTTGTAGCTTTGCTAACTTAACTGATTGTTTAAAACTTCATCTTTTTGAACGTAAATAACTTTAATGGTAGTTCAAGTTATCTTGAAATTTACCTTTGCCCCTTGCCCTTTTATCAAGGAATGCTAACTTAAACAGGGATTATTCTGATATATGAGGATAGGGTTTTATACTAAAATTGTATCTTTAATTTCTGGTTATTGTGACTGAAAAAAAAACTTGGAGTGATCGTTTTGAGACAGCATTAAATCCAACCATTGCGATTTTTAATGCGAGTATTGGCTTTGATATTCAATTAATTGAATATGACCTCACTGGCTCCGTTGCCCATGCTAAGATGTTGGCAAAAACTGGGATTATTCCCTTGGAAGAAGGGGAAACTCTCGTTAATGGCTTAGAACAAATTAGGGCAGAGTATCGCGCTGGCAATTTTAATCCGGGCATAGCAGATGAGGATGTCCATTTCGCAGTAGAAAAGCGCTTAACTGAGTTGGTGGGCGCTGTGGGCAAAAAACTACACACGGGAAGGTCTCGTAATGATCAAGTTGGTACAGATGTTCGTCTGTATTTAAGGGCAGAAATCGAGGAAATTCGCTCTTTACTTCGTCAGTGGCAGTTGACTTTGCTTAACCACGCTGAAAATCATGTAGAAACTTTAATTCCTGGTTATACCCATTTACAGCGCGCTCAACCCCTGAGTTTAGCCCATCATCTTATGGCTTATGGTCAAATGGCGCAAAGGGATTGGGAAAGATTAGGACAAATTTACCAGCGCACGAATACCTCACCATTAGGGTGTGGTGCTTTAGCAGGGACTACTTTCCCTATTGATCGTCATTATACGGCAGAATTATTGGGTTTTGAGTCAGTGTACGAAAATAGTTTAGACGGGGTAAGTGATCGGGATTTTGCCATTGAATTTCTTTGTGCTTGTAGCTTGATTATGGTACATTTAAGCCGTATGAGTGAAGAATTAATTCTATGGGCATCTCAAGAATTTAGCTTTATTATCCTCAAGGATAACTGCTCTACTGGATCAAGTATTATGCCCCAAAAGAAAAATCCTGATATTCCTGAGTTAGTCAGGGGTAAAACCGGGCGAGTGTTTGGACATTTACAAGCACTTTTAACCATCATGAAAGGTTTGCCCCTTGCTTATAATAAAGACTTACAGGAAGATAAAGAGGGCATTTTTGATGCGGTGAAAACCGTCAAGGGTAGCTTACAAGCGCTGACTATTTTATTAGCTGAAGGATTAGAATTTCGTACCACTCGCCTCGCTGAAGCGGTGCAAGAAGACTTTTCCAATGCTACCGATGTGGCTGATTATCTTGCTTCTAAAGGTGTGCCTTTCCGAGAGGCTTATAATTTGGTAGGTAAGGTGGTGAAAACGAGCTTGGGCGCTGGTAAACTATTGAAGGATTTAACCCTAGAGGAGTGGCAACAGTTACATCCTGCTTTTGAAGCGGATATTTATGACGCTATTGCCCCTCAACAGGTGGTAAAAGCCCGTAATAGCTATGGTGGTACTGGTTTTGAGCAGGTAAAACAGGCTATTGCTAATCTTAAAGCTAAATTTTAGCAAGTTATCATGAAACGTACTGGGCGCTTTATTTCGACGGTTTTAAAGGTGATTTTTCGTCATCCTGTGTTGGGGGTTACTCTAATTCCTGTGTTACCTGATGGTAGGATTGTTTTGGTAAAGCGCCGAGATAGCGGTAAATGGAGTTTACCGGGAGGAATGGTGGATTGGGGCAATACGGTGCCGGAAACGGCAAAACGTGAGCTAAAAGAGGAAACAGGGCTAGATTTAGTCAATTTCCGGGATTTATCGGGGGTTTACTCTGGTTATCGCCGTGATCCTCGTTTACATTCTATTTCGGTTACTCTGGAGGTGGAGGCGGTGGGCATGATTGATGTTACTGATAGTTTAGAAATTTTTGAGGCTAGGGCTTTTTTGGTGGATGATTTACCTCGAGGTAATTTAGCTCATGATCATGATTTACAATTAAGTAACTATTTTCAAAAGATTAGAACTATTGCTTAATGGCACGGGGAATCAGAGGGAGATTTACAAAGTCGGTATCAACATACTTTACCCTCACCCCCAACCCCTCTCCCACAGGAGCAGGGCGTTTTCAAAGTCAAGATCAAAATTGATTTGTTTTTGACAAGAAGACAGGTTGACAGGGAGACAGGAGGATTTTTTACTATTAATTGATTTATTGGTAGTTAAAAACCTCTGAATTTCAGATTATTGGCTAGTTTGAGAAACTAACATTTTTGAGAATGAAAACGCCCTGCCACAGGAGAGGGGGGTAATATTTTCTAATTGATTAATTAATGGTAAAGACAAATGACACTGGAAGGTAATTAATTGTCCATTATCCATTATCAATTATCCGTTGTCCATTATCAATTATTCATTATAAATAATGTTAAATATTTCGGAAATTAGGGCTGGAAAACACTTAGATTTAACTAATATTAATCTCTGTGGTCAAGATTTAGGTGGCGCAACACTGGATAATGTTGATTTTTCAGGGAGTAATTTGATGGGTGTTAATCTCAGTGGGGCTAGTTTACATAATGCTATTTTACGTTGTAATTTGCGTGGTGCTGATTTGACGGGCGCTGATTTAACTAATGCTGATTTACATGGTGCTGATTTGCGTGGGGCAATTCTTCTCGATTGCGATGTAAAAAATGCTAGTTTTGCGGGCGCTTTTTTGGGAGGGGCAATTTTGACTAAGTTGGATTTGTCTTCGGGGGATTTGAGGGGCGCTGATTTGAGGGGCGCTAGTTTGAAGGGTGCTTTTCTTTCTTTTGCTGATTTGACTAATACTAATTTGAGGGGCGCTGATTTTTCTGACAGTGATTTAGAAGAGGCTAATTTACTCGGTGCCGTGGTGATGGGCGCTGATTTTACTAATGCTAATTTACTTTGTGCTGTTTTTGATACCCAATTACTTTCTCTGGCTACGGTGACGGGCGCTTGTTTTCCTGAAATTATTAATTAGGGTTTGCTGAATAAATCAAAACTTTTATCAAATAACCCTTTTTTTTCACTGTCCGAGCGAGAAGGATGAAAAAAGGGTAAAATCATACTCTATTGATTTTAGACAAAAAATAATTGATGTTTATTTACAAAATAAAGTCTTGATCAGAACATTAGGACAAAGATTCGCCGTGGCAAACAGTTTTGTTCAAAAGATTATTAAAACAATATCAAAATACTGGTGAGATTTCTCCTCTTAAGTGGAGAGGGGCAAGTCAATGTAAAATTCAAGATAACAACTTATTAGTTTTAGATTATTAGTTTTAGAAAATATCATCAACGTCAATATAAACACAGGACAATTTGGGCTAATAGATTATCGTATTTATGATAAAGATGGCGATGGCAAAAGTAAGTTAGATTATGTAGAAGAAATGTTAAATAATGCTGTTTATAATAAGCAAATCCTTTTAAAAACAGTATTGATGGATAGTTGGTATGCAACTAAGAACCTGTTTGAAAAATTTGAAAAAGGATTAAAAATTATATATTGAAATAGGAAAAAACAATTTAGCAGTGCATTTTATTATAATTTATGCGGAGAAAATGAGGTGAAAAATATCTAAATCGTCTCTGCTTGTAAATCAAACAAGAAAGAGACGTTAAAATATGACGATTATTACAGTTAACATAAGTGAAATTCCACCAATGACAGAAGAGAGAATGAAAGAAATTATGGCGATGCCTGATGAAGACATTGACTATTCTGATATTCCCGAATTAACTGATGAGTGGTTTGAAAAAGTGCAATTATATCAGGTTCGCTTAAACAGTTACAATTAAATATCTGCTGAAAACTCAAAAGACAGACTTTGTTTTATAAGTGATTATCCGAACTTGATATTAGTCGATTATTCCGAAGGGGAAACATATCAACATTCAAAGAAAATAAATGACAACAAATCACATCGGCGAAGTAATTGAAACAGCCACTACAGAATTTTTAGCACAATGTTTAGAACCAGAAGAATTAAGTTTTCCCGTCATGCCTCCCTTCGGTAGTTGGGTGAAATCTATTGACGAAGAATCAGGAAACAAAATTTTCGCTATTGTCACCAATGTTACGACAGCGCCCATCGACTCTATACATCGGGCAAGGGCGCTGGGATTATCCCTTACGGAATTAAAACAACAACAACCGCAAATTTTTGCCATGCTTAAAACTGAATTTCGAGCCACCATCGTAGGCTTTGAAACAGCTAATCAAGGGCAAAACGGTCAAAATCCCCCATTGGGGCGCATATTTCAATACTTACCACCGCGCCCTCCACAAATACATCAAGGGGTATTCAGTTGTACTAACGAAGAAATTAGCCATTTTGCTGAAAACCCCGATTTTCTAAGAATCCTTTTACAAGTCAGTAATATTCCCATCGAATCCCTAACAGCCGCCACTTTAAGGGAAGTTTATCGCATTAGAGGGGGAGATCGAGCTTGGTTAATCAAAGCCGGACGCACCCTCAGTATTTTACTAAAAAATGACTATGACTGTCTTAAATACGTTCTCAGTCAAGTTCATTGGTAATTCAATATTTTTTGATTCAGCAACTCGAATATATTTCGTCAAGTGATTAAGAAAAAATAGAAAATGTAAAAAAATATCTAAAGATAAAACCATAATGAGTTAAGATGCTTAACATAGAAAAAAATAAAATACTATTAAAAAAACGTTAACGGAGGCATTTTATGGCTTTAGTACCTATGAGACTTCTATTAGATCACGCAGCCGAAAACGGTTACGGGATTCCAGCTTTCAACGTCAACAACCTTGAGCAAATTCTCTCCATCATGGATGCGGCCAATGAAGCCGATAGTCCAGTTATCTTACAAGCATCCAGGGGCGCCCGTACCTACGCCGGGGAAAACTTCTTACGTCACTTAATCCTCGCTGCCGCAGAAACCTACCCTCATATTCCCATCGCTATGCACCAAGATCATGGTAATAGCCCTGCTACCTGCTACTCTGCTATTCGTAACGGTTTTACCAGCGTTATGATGGATGGTTCTTTAGGGGAAGATGCCAAAACCCCTGCAACTTTCGAATATAACGTTAACGTTACCGCCGAAGTGGTCAAAGTAGCGCACTCCGTCGGAGCTAGTGTTGAAGGTGAATTAGGCTGTTTAGGCTCTTTAGAAACTGGTATGGGAGAAGCAGAAGACGGTCATGGTTTTGACGGTAAACTCGACCACTCTCAACTCTTAACCGATCCTGATGAAGCAGTAGAATTTGTGGAACGTACTCAAGTTGATGCTTTAGCAGTTGCCATCGGTACTAGCCACGGTGCATACAAGTTTACTCGTAAGCCCACTGGTGAAATCCTTGCCATTAGCCGTATCGAAGAAATTCACGCTAAATTACCTAACACCCACTTAGTAATGCACGGTTCTTCTTCCGTACCTCAAGAATGGTTAGATATGATTAACCAATATGGTGGTAACATCCCTGAAACCTACGGTGTACCAGTAGAAGAAATCCAAAAAGGTATTAAGAGTGGTGTGCGCAAAGTTAACATTGACACTGATAACCGTTTAGCCATTACCGCCGCTATCCGTGAAGCAGCCGCCAAAGACCCTTCTAACTTCGATCCTCGTCACTTCCTCAAGCCTTCCATGAAGTATATGAAACAAGTATGTTTGGATCGTTATCAACAGTTCTGGACTGCTGGCAATGCTAGTAAAATTAAACAAATTAGCTTAGATGATTTTGCTGCTAAATATGCTAAAGGTGAATTATCTGCGAAAAAAGCCGTTGCTGTATAAGTCACATCTCAGTAACTGATGTTACGCCAAAATAGAATTAGTTGTTGGTGTCAGGTGTCGGGTGTCGCGGTGTTAGGTTAAAGAATTGACAAGAAACTTATGTTTATTGATCTATTTCTTTTTCTTGTACAAGAGTCTATTGAGGGTTTTAAACCTGAAACCTGCTACCTGCTACCTGAAACCTCACTTAACTTAACATTTGAATCAGTGCGTAACGTCAGTTAGTCAATAAATAAGAAAAAGGGTGGATTTAATCCGCCCTTTTTTTTGTCCATGTTATGATAAAAAGCAACCAAAAAATACTTTAATCGTGGCAAAAAGATGGTTTATTTATCAGCGCCCCTCGCCTTAGAAATACCTTTAAGTGATGAGCAATTTTTTGAATTGTGCCAAAAACACAAAGATTTAAGATTTGAAAGAAATTTTCAAGGAGACCTAATTATTATGCCACCCACAGGAGGAATAACAAGTAATCGTAATGCTGATTTAATCTATCAGTTAACTGCGTGGAATCGAGTTAAAAAATTAGGCAAAATATTTGATTCTTCAGGCGGATTTAAGTTGCCTAACGGTGCTAATCGCTCTCCTGATGCTTCTTTTGTCACGATAAAAAGGTGGAATCAATTAAGTTTAAAAGAACAAGAAAAATTTGTTCCTTTAGCGCCCGATTTCGTGATTGAATTAAAATCAATTTCTGACAAATTGCTTAATTTGCAAGAAAAAATGGCAGAATATGAAGATAATGGAGTTAAATTAGGCTGGTTAATTAACCCTGATAAAAAAGAAGTAGAAATTTATCGTCAAGGACAAAAAAAAGAAGTTTTAATGTCACCTCTTAGTCTCAGTGGGGAAGATGTTTTACCAGATTTTACTTTAGATTTAAGTACAATTTGGAATGCTTAAATAATGAACTATAAAATTTCTGGCGTTGCTAAATCAAGGTATGAAAATAAAAATCTTATATATTGATCTGAAAAGATAAAATATCTATAATTTAAAACATAAAAATTGAGGTTCAATGAAAAAAAAAGGGAAACAAAAAAAAGGTTTTAGTAACTCCACTTCCATTAATAATTCATCTCAAGTTAGCGATACTTTTAATCAACAATTACAAACTGCCATTGATGCACTACAAAATGGACAGTTAGCGGAGTCTAAATGTATTTTTGAACAACTACTAAAAATAAATTCAAAACATCCTGATGTTTTACACTTATTAGGTATTATTTACGCTCAACAAAAAGACTTTAAATCAGCAGAATTGCATGTCACAAAAGCCATTGAATGTCAACCAAATCAAGCTATTTTTTACAAAAATTTAGCTAATGTTTATCAAGATCAAAATAACTTATCGAAAGCCATAGAATTTTATCAAAAAACCATTGAATTAGCACCACAATGGTGGGAAGTTTATCAAAATTTAGGAGTATTATTAGGTTTACAAAATGAGTTAGATTTAAGTATTAAATACTTAGAAATTTTTACTCAAAATAACAGCAAAAATCCCACAGGATATAATGATTTAGGGGTAGTATATGGCAAACAAAAACACCATCAAAAAGCTATTGAATGTTTCCAAAAATCTTTAACAATTAATTCTCAACAACCTTTAACCTTAATTAATTTAGCCAATGCTTACCTAGAAATTGAAAACTTTATTTTAGCAGAAGAAACCAGTGGAAGGGCGCTGGAATTAAATCCCCATTCTGCCGATGCCTATTATCATCTCGGTTTAGCCTTACAAAAACAAGACAAACTCACCGAAGCCGTCAGCGCCTACCACCAAGCCATCAACATTAAAGCTAATTATCCCGAAGCCTTAAACAATTTAGGTAATATTCTCAGTAAACAAGGCAAGTTTAACCAAGCTATAGAATACTATCGGAGGGCGCTGGATTTTGAACCAACGAGAAAAGAAACCCATTTTGCCCTAGGTAACATCTTACTATCTCAAGGTAAAACGGAGGAAGTATTACAATCATATCAACAAGCCTTCACCATCGATCCAGAATTTCTCTACGCGCGCAGTAATTACATTTTCAGTCTTAATTATAGCCCAGAATACACCCCAGAATATATTTATCAACAGCATCAAAAATGGTCAGAATTATACGAAATACCCTTATATAACAAAAATAGTACTTATACTAACCATCCTCAAGCAGATAAAAAAATTCGTCTCGGTTATGTCTCAGGAGATTTTCGTCATCACTCTGTAGCCTTTTTCATCGAAGAAATTTTTATTAACTACAATCGAGAACAATTTGAGGTATTTTGCTACTACAATAACGAAAAAGAAGACGACACGACAATTCGTCTCCGTAGCTTAGTGGATGGATGGCGAGACATACATGAGTTAGAAGATGAGGAAGTTTATCAACAGATACAAAAAGACGAAATCGATATATTAATTGACTTATCAGGACACACCAGCGCCCACCGCCTGTTATTATTTAGTAGAAAACCTGCCCCAATACAAGTAAATTACATCGGTTATCCTAACACCACAGGATTAAAAAGTATAGATTATCGCATTGTTGATAATTATACCGATCCAAAAGGCAAAACCGAACACTTACACAGCGAAAATTTAATCAGATTACCTCACTTTCTCTGTTATCATCCCCCTGACAACTCTCCCCCCGTTTCAGAGTTACCAGCATTACAGAACAAATATATTACTTTTGGTTCATTTAACAATTTTGCCAAAATAAATCCGCCCCTAATTCAATATTGGAGCAAAATTTTAAATAATGTCGAAAATTCTCGCTTAATCCTCAAAACTAATTATCATATCGATAAAGAAACTCACCAATATTGGTTAGAAATATTCAAGGAAAACGGTATCAATGCCGAAAGAGTCAGATTAGTTAGTAAAATTCCCGACAATCAAAACCACCTTGCCTATTACGAAAATATCGATATTGCCCTTGATACTTACCCTTATCATGGTACCACAACAACCTGTGAGGCGCTATGGATGCAGGGCGTTTTCATTCTCAAAAATGTTAGTTTCTCAAACTAGCCAATAATCTGAAATTCAGAGGTTTTTAACTACCAATAAATCAATTAATAGTAAAAAATCCTCCTGTCTCCCTGTCAACCTGTCTTCTTGTCAAAAACAAATCAATTTTGATGCCGACTTTGAAAACGCCCTGCTATGGATGGGGGCGCCGGTAGTGACGCTTTCTGGAAAACATCATGTGTCAAGGGTAGGGGTGAGTTTGTTATCTGCCGTTGGTTTATCAAAATTGATTGCTAAGACACCAGAGGAGTATGTTAATACGGCAATTAATTTAACAAAAAATATTAATTTATTGAGTAATGCTAGGGCAAATTTACGGCAGAAAATGTTAATTTCTCCTCTTACTGATGGTAAATTAATTACTAATTCCCTCGAAAATGCTTATCAGCAAATCTGGAATGATTATGTTAGTAAAAATTTAACAAAAAAATCTTATAAAGTAATTATTGATGCAGTATTTTTTCAATTATATCAAACAGGTATTGCTAGAGTATGGAGTAGTTTATTAAAAGAGTGGGCTAAAACTGATTTTGCTCAATATATTCTAGTATTAGATCGTGATAATACTGCACCAAAAATTAAAGGTATTTCTTATCGAAATATTCCTCCCTATAGTTATGATAATGTAGAAAAAGATCGACAATTATTACAGAGGATTTGTGATGAAGAAAAAGCGGATTTATTTATTTCTAGTTACTATACAACTCCTTTAAATACTCCCTCTCTTTTTATTGCTTATGATCTGATTCCAGAAGTTTTAGGCTATGATTTAAAAGAACAAATGTGGCAGGAAAAACATCGAGCAATTAATCATGCCTCTGGATTTATTGCTATTTCTCAACATACTGCAAAAGATTTAAATAAATTTTTTCCACAAATATCTTTAGACTCAATTAAGATAGCTTATTGTGGTGTTAGTTCTTCATTTTATCCTAGCTCTGAATCAGAAATAAGTGATTTTAAAGCTAAATATGGGATTCAAAAACCTTATTTTTTATTAGGTAGTTTATTTGGTTATAAAAATTCTCTGCTTTTTCTCAAAGCCTTTGCAAAATTGCTTAATAAAACTGATTTTGATATAGTGTCAACGGGCGCTGGAAATAATTTACCTAATGAATGGCGACAATATACTTATGGTTGTACTTTTCACTCTTTAAACCTCAGTGATAATGAATTACGACTCGCTTATGGTGGGGCAAGGGCGCTGGTTTATCCCTCTAAATATGAAGGTTTTGGAATGCCTGTTTTAGAGGCGATGGCTTGTGGTTGCCCAGTTATTACTACTCGTAATGCTTCTCTTTCTGAAGTGGGAGGAGAAGCGGTAATTTATGTTGAGGATAATGATATTAACGACATGATAGAAGCATTACTAAAATTAGAAAATAGTGAAATTAGAGATAACTTAATAAAAGCTGGAGTAAAACAAGCTAAATTTTTTTCTTGGCAAAAAATGGCTAAAGTTATGGAAAGAAAGATTACTCAAACCATTGACAAATATTACTAACTGTTAAAAGCGCCCTCCACCCCAACCAAAAAACTAATGAAACACAATATTTAAGTTAAGCAATGCTAATAATTTTTCTGATAAATAACCAACTAACGATAAGATACGTTAAATAATAGTCTTGAGAAAAATTAATGATGGTCTTAAATTCCGTGCCTCCTGAGGTGTTAGAACAGGTAGCAGAATACTTTAATATTTTAAGTAATCCCATGCGTTTACAGATTCTTAATCTCTTGGGGGAGGGAGAAAAGTGTGTGCAGGAGTTAGTTGAGTTGACTAAAACCAGTCAAGCCAATGTTTCTAAGCATCTAAAAATTATGCTACAAGCTGGAATTATTAATCGGCGCCCGGAGGGAACATCAGCCTATTATTATATTGAAGAGAATTTAATTTTTGAGTTGTCTCATCTGGTTTGTAATCATTTAGCGGAAAAAATGGAAAAACAAGCCTCAAAATTTCGTAATATTACCCTCGCACAAAAAATAATCGAGGGCTAATTTGAGATAATATAGTATTTGCAGTTAATTAAAAATAATTTGTCAAAGGTTTATTAAAATGGATATTCTTACTTTAGGTTGGGTGGGCGTACTTTCGTTATTTACATGGTCTATCGCTATGGTAGTATGGGGGCGCAAAGGTTTTTAGATGGTGGAATCTACACCAGTTGTTAATATTTTATTCTTGGTAGCCTTAGCGCTCCTCGTCCTCGTCAGTGGTGGTATTCTTTATTTAACTACCCTTGAATGGCGAGATCGTCGTCGCCGTGACCGTGATAAGCGTTTATAATTCTGTTTAAGTGTTAGGTATCCCCATGGATTGGAATTGGTTGACGGCGCAAAATTTCAGAGCGATTGATCGTAAAATTAGTCGAAATGATTATTCTCCAGCTCAGTATGAGGTAATTCGTCGAGTTATTTATGCTACCGGAGATTTGGATTATCGCCATATCATTGCTTTTTCTCGTCAACCGCTACTGGCTGGGTTGGGGGCGCTTTTAGCGCGCACCCCCATTGTCGTAGATAGTCCAATTATTCAATCAGCTCTTACACCCTTATTACATCATACTTTTGGTAATTTAGTTTATGCTTTTGAGGAAATCGTCTCTCCTCTTGCTTCTCAAAAAAATAATCTTTTAGTTAATTTAATCAAAGGTTATCCTCAAGCTATTTATATCATCGGGCAGAGTCAACGGGCGCTGGTTTCTATCCTTGAGTTAACGGAAAAATCTGCCATTTTTCAACCTAGTTTAGTCATTGCCACCCATAGCGGTTTGGTGCGCAAAGAAATTATTAATTCCCGTCTCAGTCAGTCTTTTTTACCCCATATTCGCATTGATAGCGCCAAAGGTGGTAATGATGTTGCTGTGGCTATTTTTCAGGCTTTAATCGATTTAGCGTGGCTGAGTGAGGGAAATTATCAATTGACAATGGATAATGAGTAATGGCTTATATTAGGTTCATATAATTAGTTATTAAAAGATTGTATCTTCGCTACTTCCCCACCGTGTAATGAATTACACGGAACCAATAGTATCTCGTTCAATAAATTATTAGGGGTCGAGAAGTGAATCGCTTCACTCCCCTCCCATACAAAACCGTACATG
>JACYMF010000048.1 GCA_015272165.1 Cyanobacterium sp. T60_A2020_053 | reverse complement strand
CGATTTTTTTGTTGGTTCGTTTACATCCCCCGTTGATTTCAGTGGGTATTTTTTTGTTGAGAAATTCAACGGGGGTCTTTCACTCACATTTCAAGATAAAAGTTTATCTACCTCATCAATGATAGTAATAAACGATTTTAAATAATAATAATTACCTTACAGCGCATTTCACATGAATAAACCACTTTTTTTTCTCGCCTCGATGCGCTAAGACGCAAAGGGAATCTTTGTGACTAAAAATAGTCATAATTAGAACTAGGTTTTTCAGAGGCAAAAGCCAACCATAAGGGAAATTGTAATAAAGATAAGCTGACTTTATCCTCATTTTGATCCATGATAACCAAGGGTAAATCTTTTTCAGAGGTTAAACGATCCGCTTTTTGACATAGTGCTTCTGCGGTTTCAAATAATACGACACCACGATTTGGACCAAAATCACTGCGAGAAATACCTAAACAATCCTGTAAACCTCGGCGCCATTCTCCTAACTTTTCGGGGGTATCCGCCAAAATTAGCACCCTCGAGCGATCTCCATACAAATACGACAAAATGGAGATAATTGCTGAAGCTACTAGAATATTTTGTAACCTCGATGTCATACCTTTAATAGTACCTTTTCCTCCCTGAGAGAAAAACCAATTAGCAACTCTTTCAGCGTGGATAGGCTCAAAAGTGCGCCGTAATTGCCACGGTTGCCCATAATAATCAGGGCGTGTGCGATATTGATCTAATAATGAGCGAATAATTTTGGTTTCTTCCTGAAAACTTTTATCTACGAAGGAGGGCGCTGGATTTTCTTTCTTGGTTTGATTGCTAACAGTCATAGGTTGTTCCCATGATTCTGTTTTACCTGTAGTTAATTCTAATTGTTCGGCGGCTACGGCTAAATCTTGTAAACTGCCCACTAAATAATCTTTAAAACCTTGCACTCTGATGGCTAAATCTTGAGATACCCCCGAAAAAGTAGTTTTCATTTCTTGTTCTATTCTTTCTTTGCGCCGTTCTAATTTTTGGATGGTAATTTCTAAGTTTTGTTTTTTTTCTGCTAATTCTTTTAGACCTTCTTTGACTAATAAACTCAAGTTTTCTTGCATTTCTGCTTGTTGTTTTAATAAGCTATTTTTTTGGCTTATTAATTTTTCAATATCTCTACTTAGTTCTTCTTTTTGATTGTTTGAATTAGATTCATTTTCTATACAGTTATTAATAATTTTATCTTCAATTATGGGGACTTCTTCCGTAGATATTTCTTCTATGTTATCTTCAGCTAATGATATATCTAATTGTTGTTGTGACGTTTCTAAAACTGTATTTGTGATTTCTTCTTGTTCTTCATTTTCGATGCTTAAAGGAGTTTCTTCTTCATCTTCAAGAATCAAGTTAAATTGAGCTAATTTATCGTTAATATCTTGCTCATAATCATTATCTTCTGTGGGTTTTACTTCGTCTTCTTTAATAATTTCTGCGGTAACTATTTCTGCTTTTTCCGCTAAATCAGACCAATTTTCCACAGGGCGAGGGGCGCTGGTATCATCAGATTGTAGCGCCCACAAATCATCATCATCAAAAGTATCGTTAATGAAATTTTCTGTCTTTTTTTTCTGCTTATCTATCTCTGACATAATTACTTTTTTGATTTTTTTACTTGAATTTTAATATAGAAATTGAATTAAAGTAGCCGGTAGTCAAAAGTATAAAAGTAAATTTAAACATAGCTTGGAATACCGTTAAATTAAATTTTCTCATGTCTTAAAAGACAGGATTTTAAACTATTTATTCTTTGACAAATCCCTCATTGACTAAAGTTATCAAGGTAATTTCAGTTATTTTTAGGAAAACATTTTTCTAAACAATCTTTTAAGGTTTTAGGTTCAAAAATAATCGGTAAAAAATGAATACTATTAACCTCTTTAAAATAAAATAAAATTGGCAGAGGTTGCCAAAAAATCTCCCAATTTTGCCATTGCTGATAAGGAAAACTTCTAATTAGCTTATCACCTCGATATACTTCCAAAGTAACAGGGGTAAATTTGAGCTTAATTAACACAGCTTGAATCATTAAAAACAAACCAAATAAAGCAATAACAGCGCCCACCACCGGCTGAATAAACATCAAACCTAGCGCCCCCAACACCAAAATAATAGGTAGATTAAAGCTAGGAGACAACTCCACAGTAGTTAATAATTGAGGAGGCTTAGAAGTAATAGTCATAATGAGTATTTAAAACCGTTTCCGTTCATTTTACCAGAAAATAACAGAGGCTTATTTTCTATCCCCGTAATGATGAATTTACCAATTTTTCAAATCAAAAATTTTGCCTAACATCTTAAAACCGACACCGAAAACCTCAGACTGTTTGCTTAAACCTTATTTTACAACCACTACTTCATCTTCAAAAAACCAACCAGTTGTGGAGTCAGCAAACTCAACAAAAACACCAATACCACTACCATCAGTCATTTTAAAAGATTTGATAGTTGCAGTTTGTTGTTGTTGTGCTTTCTCGATAAACTCAGAAGATACTTTTTCTCTTAAACGGCGAATTTTTACTTTTTGTCCGATTTCCATATAAATTTATTTAACCGTAGTTTTAACAACTCTTAATTTTAACGGAATTTGGCAATTACCTCACCATCTCCCCTAATAAATTCTGGCTCTCTTACTTTGAGTATGATAAATTATTTCTAAAGAAAGGTGTCAGGTATTAGGTATCAGGTATTAGGTGAAATGCCAACGATAAATTTATAACAATTGCATTTTTAAAATACTAAAACTATTATATATCGAGGGTTTTGTTTGTTATTTATTATTAATTTTTCATAACCACGGCTAAATTCTTTTAAAGAATATCACCAATTAATCCCCCCGCAACCAACAGAAGCAATAAAGATAAGGATAAATCAAGAATTTTAGGCGTTAATCTTTTTGATAGCCAATAACCCAATAAAACTCCTAGCAAACTGGTGGCAATCAAGGCTAAACTTGCCCCAAGGAAGACTACCCAAGGTGAGGCGGAGTGCGCTGAGAGTAAAAGGGTACTAAGTTGCGTTTTATCCCCCATTTCAGCCACAAAAATAGTGATAAAAGTAGAACTAAATACACTCCAAAAACTATATTTTTTGAGATTTTTTGGTATTTCTGTTTGGGCGATTTCCTTAACTTCTTCTTCTAATGACATTTTGAGAATTATGAATTATCAATTTTCCATTGAAGGTAATATAAATGTAAGATTACCTAAAAATGTAGCTTTTCTGCTGTGGTTATAATGAATTAATAGAAAATCATTGCTCAAACGCTTATTTGATAAACTTTATAATATTCTAAAAAGACAAGTCTTATCATTTATAACATTAACAATTCCCTTTGCCCGTTGCCCTTTGCCCTATACCAACCAATAATTTATCATACTCAAAGTAAGAGTGCCAAAAATATCATGACTGCCATCAATAATAATCGAATTATTTTCAAAATATCCCCATTGATTAGGATAACCTTACTAAGTTTATATGTTGCGCTTACAGCGCCCCTCCCCTTTTTAGCACAAAAAACAGGGGTAGCCATACCCCAATGGTTATTTATCAGCGCCCTCCTCCTCGGCGGTATGATGATTTATGCCGTCATGACAGAAAGAGTAATTTTAGACGAAATCGGTATAACTGTAACTTATCCCAACTGGTTCAAACCTATTTGGCGCAAAGGTTGGAGTTTATCATGGCATGAGGTGAGGGCGCTGAAAATGCGTACCACAGGGCAAGGAGGCATGGTATATTACTTTACTACTAAAGAAGGAGAAAGAGCTTATCTTTTACCCATGCGCGTGGCTGGATTTGCCAAAATGGTGGGTATCGTTACCAAACAAACTGGCATTGATACCACCGATATTAGACCTTTAGCCCAACCATGGATGTATTTTTTCCTACTATTCTTTACCTTTTTTCTACTTCTAATGGATGTTTGGACAATTTCCGTTGCTATGACTTAAAAATTTAACACCATTATATTTTCGTCAAAGTTATGATAACAAGGGGATGTGCGCCCCTTGCCTGTAATTTTAATTACTCAAATAATTCAGCAATATTACTCACCTCTCCTGTGGGAGAGGGGTTGGGGGTGAGGGCAAAGCATTTTGAGTTGTTACCCTTTGCACTTTACCTCACCGCTTAAATGTAAACTAGCTTAAAGTGATATAATTACCGAACGTTACCTTTAAAATTAAATATATACTAATGACTACTCGTGTAATTATTGTTCGTCATGGTCAAAGTAGCTATAACGCACAAAAAATGATTCAAGGGCGCTGTGATGAATCAGTAATCACGGAATTAGGCAAACAACAAGCCGAAAAATTGGGACAAACCCTCGCCCATGTTAAATTTGCCAACATTTATAGTAGCCCCTTACAAAGGGCAACAGAAACCGCTAAAATTATTCAGGTCCACAATACCAATAATCCAGCCTTAACCATTTTAGAAAAACTCAGAGAAATTAACCTTCCTTTGTGGGAAAAATGGCAAAAAGAAGATGTCATTAGAGAATATCCCGACAAATATAAATTGTGGAAAGAAAAACCCCACCAATTAACCATGACAGAAAATGGTAGGGAATTTTACCCCATTTTGGATTTATACGCCCAAGCGCAAGAATTTTGGCGCGTCATCATCCCTAAACATTCTGGAGAAACCATTTTAATCACCGCCCACAACGGCATCAATCGTTGCTTAATTATGAGCGCCCTTGCCATGCCACCGAGTCGTTATCATAGTATTCAACAATCAAACTGTTGTATTAATGTTCTCAATTTTACAGGTAATTTTGGCGATGTCGTGCAACTAGAATCATTAAATCAAACAGCGCACCTCGGCGCAGCCATTCCCGATTTTCGTCCCGATTCTAACTCCATATTAAGACTATTATTAGTACGTCATGGCGAAACGGAATGGAATAGAATGTCAAGATTTCAAGGGGTTAAAGATATTCCCCTCAATGAAAACGGTAAAGCGCAGGCGCAAAAAGCAAGGGATTTTCTCCAAGATGTGACCATTGATTTTGGTGTCACCAGCCCCCTTTCTCGCCCCAAAGAAACCGCCGAAATCATTTTAGAAGCCCATCCTCACGTTAATTTAACCATTAAAAAAGACTTAGAAGAAATTTCCCATGGCTTATGGGAAGGCAAATTAGAAGCGGAAATCGAGGCAGAGTATCCCGGCTTATTGCAACAGTGGAAAGATGCACCAGAAACGGTACAGATGCCAGAGGGTGAGAATTTAGAGCAAGTGTGGCAACGCGCGGTTAAAGCGTGGTTGGAAATTGTTGCGGAGAATCTCAGCAGTGCCAATAAAACAGGCATTGTAGTTGCCCATGATGCCATCAATAAAGTAATTATTTGTTATTTATTAGGGTTACAAGCTAGTAATTTTTGGAATATCAAACAGGGTAACGGTGCGGTAACGGTGATTGATTATCCCCACGGCAAAGATGGAATGCCTGTATTACAAGCAATTAATCTTACTAATCATTTGGGTGGTGTGTTTGATCAAACGGCAGCAGGGGCGCTGTAATCAAATGGCAAAGGTAAATTTAAAGTAGTTAGTAGGTTGGGTTAGCCAAAGCGTAACCCAACAATAATCTCAATAGTTTAACAATCAGGCTTCTAGTCCGATATACAAGAAAAACACTACAAGAAAAAAGGTAAAAAGGATGAAAAGTGTAGTTGCGTTAACCATTGCTGGTTCTGATAGTGGGGGGGGCGCTGGAATACAAGCGGATTTGAAAACTTTTGCTTTTCATCGGGTGCATGGTGCTAGTGTCATCACCTGTATTACGGCTCAAAATACTGCCACTGTTACGGCGGTGATGGCGGTATCCCCTGACATGGTGAAGGCTCAATTTGACACCGTAACGGCTGATATGGAGGTAAGGGCGCTGAAAACTGGAATGCTCTTAAATCAAGGTATCATCGAGACGGTGGCTCAATGTTTACAAGGATGGCACAATAATAATATTGTAGTTGATCCTGTGATGGTCTCCCGTGGTGGTGATCAATTAATTGATGATGAGGCGGTGGCTTCTTTACGAAATCTTCTCATTCCCCAAGGGTTGTTAGTGACTCCTAATATTTTTGAGGCTCAATTATTGAGTGGTGTTACCATTAACGGCATTGATGATATGAAGCGTTCTGCGGAGATTATCTATAATTTGGGTGTCAAAAACGTTTTGGTGAAAGGTGGCGGTTTATCTGGTACGTTGAAGGGCGCTGATGTGTTTTTTGATGGTGATAGGTTTACTCTTTTACAGCGCCCTCCAGTGGTTACCAAAAATACTCACGGCACGGGATGCACCCTCGGCGCTGCCATTACTGCCCATTTAGCCTTGGGGTATGATTTAATTAACGCCATTGCCTATGCCAAGGATTACGTTACTATGGCGTTAGAATACGCTTTGGATGTGGGGGAGGGCGCTGGACCTGTGGGACATTTTTGCTCTATATTACCCTATGTAAGTTAGGACGTGTCATCAATTAAAATGAAAAATAACTATTTAGCTAAAATCTTTAATTCATAAGCCTTTAAACCTTTGCCCTTTGCCCCTTGCCCTTTTCCCTTTACCTCACCATTGGACTTTTTCATCAATCCCTAAATAATAATGTTATTGCAAACAGCGCCATGAGCTTTATAATTTTTAATCGATGTTGTAAAAAAAAAAAAGCCTTTGACATGAAATTAAGTGAGCAAATCGAAGCGAAACACATACAATCAGATATTGCCCGAGAATGTGTGCAGGTAATGGAAAATCAAGTTAACGGCAAAAAAGGCATGACTGGAGTATTATTTAAAACTCTCTATGCAGGGATTCGGGCGCTGGGCGCTGATTATGCGTATCGAGCAACTCTCAATCTTTTATCAGCTACATCCAAAGCATTAGACCCTTTGTGGGAAAAGGGTTTGAGTGAAAATGCTCCCGTTGCTTATTTAAAAAATAATTCTTCTTTAACTGCAGAAACAATTTTGAGTGTTACTGATGCTAAAATTGCCAAAGCTCATAATAAAATCGTCAAAGCTACTTATCAAAAAGTGCGTAATACCTTGGAAGAAGAAATTACCCAAGCTGTGCCTCCCATTGCAGATATTCTTGGTAAATATGTTCAATAATGGACAATGGGTTAAAAGGGCAAAGTTAAAAGGGCAAAGGTTGAATGAATTATGAATTATGAATTATGAATTATGAATTATAATCCTTCCTCTGCTTCCCCA
>JACYMF010000047.1 GCA_015272165.1 Cyanobacterium sp. T60_A2020_053 | reverse complement strand
CGATTTTTTTGTTGGTTCGTTTACATCCCCCGTTGATTTCAGTGGGTATTTTTTTTGTTGAGAAATTCAACGGGGGTCTTTCACTCACATTTCAAGATAAAAAAATGACACAAAAAAAGGTCTTTAAAATTTGAGAATGAAAACCCCTTGCTTGATAAGAGGGGACTTGATATTTAATTTTTGCTTAAAATGTATAAATCCTGAATAATTTAAAACTTTGCCCCTTGTCAATTCCCCTTCTCCTAGTTTGTGACAGAAACAAAATTTTGTAAAGTTTTGTATAACTGATTTACCGAAATGCGAGGAGATGTACGAGGAATTAAAACAGCGCCCTTCGCCGTTACCAAATACATAACGGGTATTTCATATTGATATAGATTGAACCACTCTTCATTACTGGTAATATCCCTAATATCTAAAGTGACATCATCAATTAAATTTAACTTTTCCTCTAAACCTTCACAGAGATGACATCCCTGTTTACTGTACAGAATTATGTGCATGGGCGCTAATATATCTTATCTTAGTTATTCAAAAAATAAATAAGGGCTAAAGCCCCTATTTTTAATCAGATGTTAAGCAGTTTTTTGTTCTAAAGCCAACATCACATTATTAACAGTGGTATATAAATCTTCTCGATGATGAAAACTATCTAACCTTTGAATCACTTCTCCTCGGTGCATCAAAATTAAAGTCGGTAAACTGCGCAAACGATAGTTATTAGCTAAACGAAAATTTTGATCAGCATTGATACTGACAATTTTTAAATCATTTTGCCATTCCGACTCTAAACGGTTGAGAATAGGATGAAGCATCAAGCATAAACCACACCAAGGCGCCCAAAAATTAACTAGCACCACTTGCGGAGAATCCATAACTTCTCGCTGAAAAGTGTCTTGAGTAATAGTAATCATTTTAAAAAAGTATTTAAAGTAAACAAATTATAAAATAGCAGGGGGATCATGATCATAAATAAATGACGGTGACTTTCATTTACTAAGTAAAAAGCAAAAAGTTTAACCCTTTCATGAATCAACAGAATGGGATAAAGAAATAGTTATTTATGTTTTCCTTTTTAAAGAGAAGACTTTTGAGCTAAATTCTTTTATCTTGATCCCTTAACCCTATTGTGCAAGATCAATAGGTAGATCATCCACTATTCTTTGATAAAATTTTACATATAGCAATCCTAAATGATTCATGGCAATATCAATATCACAAAATTACAGCCAAGAATAATATCAAGTTCTTTTAATCACTTGTAAATCAATTCAAAAGAATCTTAGTTCAATTTATTGAACGTAATCACGTGAGCCGTGTAATTCATTACACGGTGGGTGTAGAACGAAGATAAAATCCTTTAGTAACGAATATCCATTGTCAATTGTCCATTACCAACTAACTCGACTGGTGACAGTCATCAACCAAGGATGAATAAACCAGAAAAGAAGTGTAAAACCACCTACGCCGATATAAGCAGGTTTAAGAAATTCAAGCCACTTAATTGTCTGGCGCCCTTCAACCATGGCTAAAAATGGTAATACTGATGTTCGCTCCTTGACCTTTAAAAAAGCATCGCCGTAGCGTTTTTCCCAGCGCCTGTCACCATGCCACACAGCGAATAAATGATGGGCAATTAACCCCAAAGAAGTCACCACCATAAAACTTGTGCCTAGCCAAAGAGTATGGGCGATACACCAAATAACTTGCCCTACCATTTGCGGATGACGAGTAATGCGAATAATACCAGTTTCATACAAGTGAATTTCAGGTTTTTGAATGGCGGCAATTTCTAAGAGATTAAAAGTAGCAGGATAAAGGAAAATAAATGACACCGCCGATAAAATCCACACCACCGTTTTAACCCCCGTAACTCCCTGCACATTCCACAACACCAAACCATCATAGCGATGATTGAAAAAGTAAATAATTAATACCGTAGCAAAGGGAATACTCACTAAAGCAAACAAAACTCGGTAAAGGCGCGCGCCGATCAAATTTTCCCCTCGACTTCTCAGCGCAGCTAAACCACTATGGGCCACCGCAAAACCCAATAGTAAAGCTATCATGATGCCATGACTAGGGGTTAACCATTGAGGTATTGTAACATCGACCATTTAATTAAGATTTATTAAGCTAACTATCCATTTTAGTTTAAGGCTCAAAGGGTTTTATAAGCAAGGGACACAAGAAGAAATAAGACGTTTTACAGCAAATTTTAGATGAATAAACGACATTTTTTGTCTCTCGCAAAGGCGCGAAGACGCAAAGGGAATTTTCGTGACAACCTAAAGTTTGGTTTAAGGAAATGAAAACTGCGGTAATACTTAATCTTTACCTTTGCCCTTTTATCAATTGTTTTGATGAATAAGCCATAATAAAAGATGAAGTTTTGTAACAAAGATGGTGGTAGTCAGTGAATTTTCTCAAAACCATAAGAAGTTTAGAAAGAGAAAAGCAAATCGATTTTTTAATATTATTTGGTTGTGGCTTGTGTTTTTGGATCAATATATCCTCGTTATTACCTACTTTACCTGCTTATATTCAAGATCAAGGCGCCCCTCCCCGTCAAGTAGCGCTAGTAATGAGTTTTTTTGCTGTTGGTTTGCTAGGATCACGGATATGGTTAGGACAATTAGCAGATTTAGGATGGCGCAACTATATCCTCAAAACTAATGTCAGTAAATCATTACAAACATGGTTAATCAAGGGTGGAAAGCTAGTGTTTGGGGCGCTGGTTAATTATCCCAGTCGTAAAGTAGTAATTTTAATTGGGGCGCTGGTGGTGGCGAGTGCGCCTCTCGGCTATATCATGGCGGATCAAATTCCTGAATTAATGGCTGTCAGAGCGTTTCATGGCATTAGCATTGCTGCTTTTACCACTGGATATAATGCCCTAGTGGTGGATTTATCCCCCCAAAAACAAAAAGGAGAATTAATCGGTTATATGAGTTTAGTTATACCATTAGGTACTGCGGTAGGTCCAGCTATGGGGGGTTTTTTACAGCAATCGGCTGGTTATACGGTGTTATTTTTTACGGTGGCTTTTTCGGGATTAATGGCAATGATTTTAGCCATTAGAGTCAGGGAATTACCAGAGTTAAAAAAACGTCAAAATGAAATAGAAAATAATCTTAAAAATGGACAAAGTGAAGTAGAAAATACTCGTTCTATGGCTACATTAATCAAAGATATATCATTTTTAATACCAACTATTATTTTATTATTTATAGGTACTTTGTTTGGTTGTTTAGTTACTTTTTTACCTCTTTATATTCGTTCTTTAAATCTTGATTTTAATATTGGTTTATTTTATACTGCAACTGCTTTTGGCTCGTTTGGAGTGCGCTTTTTCGCAGGAAAGGCATCAGATCGTTATGGGCGAGGAGTTTTCATTACTATTAGCCTTTGTTTTTACATCATTTCTATGGTAATTTTAGCCTTAGCAAATGAGCCTTTTTGGTTTATTTTGTCCGCCATAGTTGAGGGCATGGGCGCTGGAATTTTAATCCCCGTTATTTTAGCTCTTATTTCAGATCGTTGTACCTTTCAAGAAAGAGGCAAAGTTTTTTCCCTTTGTATCAGTGGTTTTGATGTTGGGGTAGCGGTGGGGGGCGCCCTTCTCGGTAGCTTAATTCTTGGTTTTGGTTATAAAATTATCTTTTTATCTTCAGGATTATTAGCGTTATTTTCTCTGATTATTTTTATTACTTATTCTAATCAAAATTTTGCTAACTCTTGGCGATTTGCTTTCGGTTTAAATCAAGATGATTTTGCTATTGTCTCAACTTTATCAGAAGGGAAGAGGGCAAAGGGCAAAGTTGAAAGGTTTTGAATACAATAAAATATTTAAAAAGTGCCAAAGATAGCCTTTTTTACCAAAAAATGCCCTCTTTTGTTTACCCCAATCAAAAATTATTGATACAAATGAGCAATTTATGAAAAATAAATATTTGGCTTAACTCTTTAATTTATAAGCATTTCACCGCGACACCTGACACCCGAAACCTGACACCTTCCCTCACAACACCACTTTTTCCTCAAGCCCTAATTTATCACTACATGAAAAACCAAAAATTTGTCCCCGTAGTATATCATCCCGATTATGTCACCCCAATTCCCCAAGAGCATCGCTTTCCCATGCCCAAATTCAAATTACTCTATGAATTATTACTAAAAGATGGTATCACCCACGAAAAAGTAACCCAGCGCCCTCCCCTCGCTACCAAAGAAATATTAGAATTAGTCCATAAACCAGAGTATATCGAGAAATACTGCACCGGTACACTAGAAGAAAAAGCCTTGAGACGCATCGGCTTACCTTGGAGTGAAGGAGTCGTAAAAAGAACTTGCACCGCAGTAGGAGGCACAATCTTAACCGCTCAAATCGCCTTAAAAGAAGGAATTTGCTGTAATACTGCCGGAGGCACTCACCACGCCTTCCCAGATTATGGCTCAGGATTTTGTATTTTTAACGATATAGCCATCACTTGCCGTTATTTACTGAAACATCAATTAGTCAAACGAATATTAATCATTGATTTAGACGTGCATCAAGGGGATGGCACAGCTTACACTTTTAGCCATCAGAGCGAAGTTTTTACCTTTTCCATGCACTGCGAAGCCAATTTTCCTTATCGTAAACAAATCAGCGATTTAGATATACCTTTACCTGTAGGGTTAGATGATGATGGTTACTTGCAAATATTAGCCTATCACCTCGAAGACTTATTAACTGAAATTAAACCAGATTTAGTAATTTATGATGCTGGAGTGGACACTCACAGAGAAGATAAACTAGGTAAACTATGCTTAACCAATACGGGATTATATCGCCGAGAAAGATTAGTAATTAGTAATTGTCTTGCTAGGGGTTATCCCGTAGCTTGTGTTATTGGCGGTGGTTATGCCAAAGATATTAACGAATTAGTGTATCGTCACTCCATCTTACATCGTGCCGTCCAAGACAGTATTTAATAATGGACAATTGTTGGCATTTCACCTAATACCTGACACCCAATACCTGACACCTTTTTTAAGGCATAATTTATCATATCGAAAGTAAAAGAGCCATTAAAACCTCAATTTTTTGATAAGATAAAATCTAAATATTATTAGCGTAAAAGCTATGACTAACTCCGCAGACAGACCAAGAAAACCCTTACCATTACCTCCCCTAGCGCCCCCCACCGTTACCCAAAGAAACACCGAAGAAGACGAACAAACTAGAGTAAGTTTAGGAAAAATGCCACCTCTTAGCCCTCCGGGGGGCATCAAAAGAGATCAAAAAATAGCACAACCGCCATCCTTTGACGATGATGACGAGGCTAGTGACGTTACCCAAATCAACCCGGGTCAACAAATGCCCCCTCTGAATCAGCGCCCCTCAGCCATGCCAGAATTGCAAGAGGCAACCCAAATGAGAACTCCCCTTGCCGTGCCACTAGGTAAAAACCCATTTCCCCCACGCCATGCCGAAAGCACTACCGTTAGTCGTGAAAGAGAAGAAACTGACGTAAAAATGGGATCGCCTATGGCTCGTGCTTCCCAGCGCCCTCCCACTCCCCAGCGCTCTACTTATGTACCATTATCTCCCCCTGTGGCACGGGCGCCGGGGCAACCATCCCTAGAAGAATTAATCCGCATCGCCTACGACAATGGCTACTCAGACTTACATTTAGGGGTGAGGGAATCCATTAGAATGCGAGATAGAGGGGAAATATTAACCCTTGAGCAATACCCAGAAATTGATGTTAATACCTTCATGAGTTGGTTAAGAGAAATTCTTGATGATAAAGACATCCAAAAATTTAAAAACGAATTAGAATTTGACGGAGCGACTCAATACGACTTCGCAAGGATCAGGATTAATATTTTTGATACCCTCACAGGTCCAGCAATGGTATTACGTCTAATTCCCCTGAAAATTCTCAGTCTCGAACAACTCAAACTTCCTCAGGTGTTTAAAGATGTCTGCGAAGCTCACAAAGGACTAATTCTCATTACCGGACCAACTGGGTCTGGTAAATCCACGACCCTAGCCGCTATGATTGACTATATCAATAGTGAACAGAGTAAAAATATTATCACCATTGAAGACCCTGTGGAATTTGTCCACAAAAGTCGTAAATCCCTAATTAAACAAAGGGAAGTAGGAGTTCATACCCAAAAATTTGATAACGCCCTCAAAGCCTCCCTACGGGAAGACCCTGACATCATTCTAGTGGGGGAAATGCGAGATAAAGAAACCGTTAATACAGCCCTGAAAGCAGCTCAGACAGGTCACTTAGTCATGGGTACACTACACACCAACAGCGCCGTTAAAACCTTAGAACGTATTTTCACCCTGTATAGTGCTGATGAACAACCAGCCATGCGTAGTGCCATTGCCGAATCTTTAGTTAGTATTATCGCTCAAGGGTTATGTCGTACCACAGATGGAAAAAGGGCAGCTTATCACGATATTTTAATTAATACCGAGACAGTAAAGGATTATATTTTGAGTAACAAATACGATGAAATTACCGTTTTAATGGATGAAGGAGAATTTGACGGCATGATGACCATGAATAAATCATTATTTAATCTCTATCAAGAAGGTCGCATTACCGAAGAAACAGCCCTCGAAAAATCACCCATTCGTAATGAAATGGCAATGATGTTACGAGGCAGAGTGTAAATGGATAATGGATAATAATGAATAATTGATTATCTCCCCTTGCTTCCGTATCTCCCTGTCTCCCCTTGCTTCCGTATCTCCCTGTCTCCCCTTGCTTCCGTGTCTCCCTGTCTCCCCTATGCCCCCAAAGGGTATTGAAAGTTAGAACATAAATTGTTTGTAATTCTAAGGTTGTAATGATTTTGATTATCATTTTTGAAATTAGTGAAGGGAAAATAGAGGAGTGAAAAAAAACATTATTAAATTGGGTTTAGGCACTGTAACGTTAGGATTCAGCGCCCTCCACCCTGCCACAGAGATATTAGCAAATGAAGCTATTTTGCAGGAATTAGAACAAAGTCAGCAAAATCAAGTTACATCTGTGTCACAATTAAGTGACGTATCTCCCACGGATTGGGCTTATGAAGCGCTCAGAAACTTAGTAGAAAGATATGGCTGTATCGCTGGATACCCAGATCGTACTTTTCGGGGTAATCGTGCCTTGAGTCGTTATGAATTTGCAGCCGGTTTAAATGCCTGTATGCAACAAATCGAAAGATTAGTTAGCACTCCCGGCGGTGGTGGTGTGGGTGATGGGGATTTAGCTACCCTGAGAAGATTATTAGGAGAGTTTGAAACGGAATTATCTACCCTCGGCGCCCGTGTGGATAGCTTAGAAGGAAAAGTGGCATTTTTAGAAGATCATCAATTCTCCACTACCACCAAATTAGCAGGGGAAGTCATTTTTGGTTTAAGTAGTATTGTAGCAGGGCAAACAAATAGCGGTGCGACAGAAATTCCTAGAGTGCCTGTATTCGGTAATCGCACCCGTTTAGAATTAGCTACCAGTTTTACAGGAAAAGACGAGTTATTCGTGCGCCTAGCTACGGGTAATTTTCCTGACTTTGCCGACACTGCCGACACTGCCCAAGCTAGTCTTGCTTTTGCCCAACCAGAAGGCAATGACGTTGGTTTAGAAGTGCTTAATTATCGTTTTCCTCTCGGTGCTGTGGATGTTTTGGTGGAGGGCGCTGGGGGCGCTTTTGATGACTTTACCGATACCGTTAGCATTCTTGATGGTGACGGTGGCAGCGGTGCTTTATCCGGTTTTGGTACTCGCAACCTCGTTTATTATCAGGGGGGGGGCGCTGGTTTAGGATTAACAGGTAACCTCGGGGAGCGATTTAACTGGAGTCTGGGTTATTTAGCGTCGGAGGGCGCTTCACCTACTGATGGTAACGGTTTATTTGATGGTGGATATGGTGCCATCGCTCAACTTGGGTTTAATCCTAGCGATAATTTTACCCTAGCCTTGGCTTACGGGCGCGGTTACAATACCTCCGAAATTAGCGCCTACAGTGGTCAATTTAGGGATGTAGTAGAAAACGTTAATACCACCCATGATACCTATGCCCTCAGTATGTCATGGCGTTTAAATCCTAAATTTGTTCTCGGTGGTTGGGGAGGTTTAACCAATGTTTCTACCCTAAATACTTTTGTGGATGTTAACAATAATCAACTATCGACAGGTAACGCAGACTTATACTATTGGGCAGTTAGTCTCGGTTTTCCTGACTTATTCCGAGAAGGCAATCTAGGAGGAGTTATTATTGGACAACAACCGAAATTATCAGGTACAAGTTTTGCCACCAATGAAATTGGTTTAACTGATGATAGTGAGTCTTATCACATTGAGGCATTTTATCAGTATGCTTTATCGGATCGAATTAGTGTTACCCCGGGTGTGGTAGTAGTGACAAATCCTAACAATGACACTAATAACTCAGCGTTAGTAATTGGGACAATTCGTACTACTTTCTCTTTCTAATTTAAATACTACACTACTGGATTTCGGGCTTCTCGCCCGAATCTAATCAAACTGACTTAGAATGAATTTATCTTAAATTGCAAATTGTGAAGAAATTATATGGCAAAAATTACTTTAGAAATCTCCGATGAATTATCACAACAATTATTAGAAATTGGTGATAGTCTTCCCGAATTTTTAGCGTTAAGTTTGCAACAACCCCCACTTCCTGCGAAGATTTATCATTATATTCTTAATTTTTTAGCTAGTAAGCCAACCCCAGAAGAAATACTGAATTTTCGTCCTAGTCTTCAAATGCAGGAACGTCTTAACGCACTAATGACGAGAAACGAGAAAGGAGAATTGACAGCCAGAGAGCTTTTAAATTAGCTTTTGTATTTAAACCAATGGTTTCTAGTAAACGAATAATGGCTTCTTGATCTTCTTTTTTTGTTTTAGAAAAAAGGGTGGCTAAAACATTTTTTTTCTTATTAATTACTAAGTCTAAATTTTCTCTAACAGTTAAGTTAAGATATATCCTAGGAGTTTGAAATTTTCTGCCAATGCCCATAATAGCAATGGTGTGTTCACGGTGTTTTTTTAAGTCTTTCCCTTTAAATAAAACTCTTCCTTTAGTAGGTTTTACTTTCCCTGTAATTACATCTAAAAAGGTGGTTTTTCCAGCACCATTTGGACCGATAATCACTCTCAATTCCCCTTTATCGAGATGAAAATTGAGATTATTAAGTGCTTTAAATCCATCAAAACTTACCGTTAGGTCTTGAATTTCTAAAATTCTTTCAGTCATGGGGCAATTTTATGATTTTTACCATTAAAACAAGGTAACATTATCATAAGCTAATTTCTCATTCTGTAATCAAATTGACGGTAATTTCATAAACTATAACCATGATTATTTCTTTTATTTCTTTTCTCAGCGCCCTCCTCCTCTTTTTTACCCCTTTTGCTTCAATTTTTCACATTGAAGGGCAACCACCGCAAAATTTAGGGGTACAGAATCAACATTTAGCCCCCTGCCCCAAAACTCCGAATTGTGTAATTACTGATAGTGGTGATACAGAACATTATATTGAGCCAATTGCATATGACGGAGCGATGGAAGAAGTGCGAGGGGCGCTGTTAAAAGTATTGACAGTTGTACCAAATACGGAAATTGTGGCAGAAAAAGATAACTATATTCGCATTAAATCCACCAGTAAGATTATGGGATTTGCTGACGATACAGAATTTTATTTTCCAGAAGGGCAAAAAATAATTAAAATGAGAGCCAGCGCCCGTCTGGGAGAATCAGATTTAGGGGTTAACCGTCGTCGTTTAGAACAAATTAGATTAGCTCTTACTGATTTTTTAAGCTAATATCACCACATTAAAAAATAAAAAAATGACAGAATCAGAACAAAAAAACCTACAACCAGAAGAAAACCAAGAAGAAATTACGCCCCTACGGTGTTTTACGGGCGCTGGAATATCAGGGGCATTGGCGGTGGGCGCTTATTTACTAACAAAATCAGTAATACAAACCTATATGGATTTACCGATTACTTTTGATAATCCCATGGCAGTGCGCATTGCTTCCACCGTGCGAACATTGATCATGGGTATTACCACCATGGCAACTTTTGTATTTGTTATGGTGACAGTGGGTTTAACGGCTTTAGGCATTCAGTTAATGATTAGAGGTCAAAAAATTAATTAAGCAAAATATAATAGTTATTGTATTTAGAACAGATCAAGGTAAATGACGATAACTTACTGCAAAAATTTGGATGTTCCCCTAGCAAAAATTGCCAAATTTTGTCAAAAATGGAACATAGTTGAATTTGCTGTTTTTGGTTCCGTTTTAAGAGATGATTTCAATGCTCATAGTGATGTTGATTGTTTGGTTAAATTTTCTGATCATGCTGACTGGAGTTTATTTGACCGTGTAAAAATGAAAGAAGAATTAACTCTAATTTTGAATAACAAAGTTGATTTAGTTAATCGAAAATCAGTCGAAAACAGTGAAAATTGGCTACGAAAACAAGAGATTTTAAAAAGTAGTAAAATCATTTATGTCCAAGAATAAAGATCAGGCTTCTTTAATTGATGTAATTAACGCTTGTCGCAAAATTATCAAATATAAAAGTGGTTTAGATAATTAATTTTTTGATTGGTAAGTTAAACTTGTTGAAAGGAACGATCAGGATCACAATGATTCACCTCAATCAAAACGTGACTAAGTTTAGGAATATGTTGTAGTAATTTTTTATAATGTTCAGGAGATTGAGGATAGTGGGTGACGACAGAAATCATGACGGATAAATCATCTTGACTTAAATACCAAAGATGAAAGTCAGCGACTTGATTGTCAGCATCAGCTTCAATGGCATCAATGATCATTAATCGAACTTTTTTATCAGTTACTCCATCAAGTAAAATCAATCCTGTATCCTGAATCAAGCCATAAGCCCATTTAGCGATAACTCCAGCGCCCACCACCCCCATAATGGCATCCATCCATACCCAATCAAGATATTTACCCGTAAATAAGGCTACGATGGCTAAAACTGACGTTAAAGCATCTGCGAGTACATGAATATAAGCAGCTTGGAGATTGAGATCATGATGATGATCGTGATCGTGATGATCATGGTGATCATCTTGTAGTAAAAAAGCACTAATTAAATTAATAATTAAACCAATAATTGCCACGATAATAGCTTCATTAAATTGAATAGCATTGGGATTAAACAGACGCATTCCCGACTCCAAAATCATTATTAGGGCAATTATTCCTAAAGCAACAGCATTGGCAAAACCTCCTAAAACTCCTACTTTACCAGTACCAAAAGTGTATTGAGGATTATGGCGATTTTTACGAGCATACTGATAAGTAAATAAAGTAATGGCAAAAGCACCCACATGGGTAGCCATGTGCCAACCATCAGCTAATAAAGCCATCGAACCAAAAATCATCCCTGCTATAATTTCGACAACCATAGTAACAGCCGTTAAAGCCATAACTATTTGAGTTTTTTTCTCACTTTTTTGACTATCCAAAATAAAATAATGAGAGTGTTGCCATGTTTCTAAAGTTTCTTGGTGCATAAATTTATTAGTATGTCTTTTGCGTCATTCATACCATAATAAATCACTTAGTGAGGAAAACCCTACCCTTGTTTCATGAGAAATAACCGCAAAAAACGTAACATAAGTTAACATAGGATATAACAATAAAAAAGCTCAAATAAAGCATTATCAAGACAGATTGATAAGATCAGTATATATAAGATAGGAGGCTATCCAAAAAGTGAGCAAAAATAATAAAAAGTGGCGCAATGTGGGACTATATGCCATTTTAGCAGTGGTAGTAGTAGCCCTAGGCACAGCATTTTTAGATCGCCCTCAAGGGGAGCAATCAAGTTGGAAATATAGCCAATTTATTGACGAAGTACAAACCAATAAAGTAGAAAGAGTACAATTAAGTGCAGATCGTACTCAAGCTATGGCTACAGCTAGAGATGGGCAAAGATTTTTAGTTAATTTACCCAATGATCCTCAGTTAATTGATATTTTATCCGACAATAAAGTTGATATTGCTGTATTACCTCAAAGTGATGAGGGTTTCTGGTTTAGAGCTTTAAGTAGTCTCTTTTTCCCAGTATTATTGTTAGTCGGTTTATTCTTCTTACTGCGCCGTGCTTCTAGTGGACCCGGTTCTCAGGCGATGAATTTTGGTAAATCCAAAGCAAGAGTACAAATGGAGCCTCAAACTCAAGTTACTTTCGCTGACGTAGCCGGTATTGAACAAGCTAAGTTAGAGTTAACGGAAGTGGTTGACTTTTTGAAAAATGGTGAAAGATTTACTGCTCTTGGCGCAAAAATTCCGAAAGGAGTTTTATTGGTAGGACCTCCGGGTACTGGTAAAACCTTACTAGCCAAAGCCGTTGCTGGTGAAGCCGGTGTACCTTTCTTCAGCATTTCTGGTTCTGAATTTGTGGAAATGTTTGTGGGTGTGGGTGCTTCTCGGGTAAGAGATTTATTTGAACAAGCGAAGCAAAATGCTCCCTGTATCGTGTTTATCGATGAGATTGACGCTGTTGGTCGTCAGAGGGGCGCTGGTTTAGGTGGCGGTAATGATGAAAGAGAACAAACTCTTAACCAGTTGTTGACAGAAATGGATGGTTTTGAGGGTAATACTGGAATCATCATTGTGGCTGCTACTAACCGCCCTGATGTCTTGGATTCTGCTTTATTACGTCCGGGTCGTTTTGATCGTCAGGTAGTGGTAGATCGTCCTGATTTTGCTGGACGTTCGGAAATTTTAGGGGTTCATGCTCAAGGTAAAACCCTTTCTAAAGATGTGGACTTGGAAAAAATTGCTCGTCGTACTCCTGGTTTTACGGGCGCTGACCTTTCTAATTTACTCAATGAAGCGGCAATTTTAGCGGCGCGCCGCAACCTCACAGAAATCTCGATGGATGAGATTAATGATGCTATTGATCGGGTTTTAGCTGGTCCTGAGAAGAAAAATCGGGTTATGAGCGAAAAACGCAAGACTTTAGTGGCTTATCATGAAGCTGGTCATGCTTTGGTAGGGGCGCTGATGCCGGATTATGATCCTGTCCAAAAAATTAGTATCATTCCCCGGGGGCGCGCTGGCGGTTTAACTTGGTTTACTCCTAGTGAAGATCGCATGGAATCTGGTTTATATTCTCGTTCTTACTTGCAAAATCAAATGGCTGTGGCTCTTGGTGGTCGTATCGCTGAGGAAATTATCTTTGGTGAGGAGGAAGTGACGACGGGCGCTTCTAATGATTTACAACAAGTGGCAAGGGTTGCACGTCAGATGATTACTCGTTTTGGTATGAGTGATCGTCTTGGACCTGTGGCGTTGGGTCGCCAAAATGGTAATGTGTTTATGGGTCGTGATATTGCTTCTGACCGTGATTTTTCTGATACTACCGCCGCTACCATTGACGAGGAAGTCAAGCAGTTGGTGGATCGCGCTTACCAAAGGGCAAAAGAGGTATTAGTCGAAAACCGTGGGATTCTTGATAAATTAGCTCAAATGTTGGTAGAAAAAGAAACCGTTGAAGCTGACGAGTTACAAGAGGTGCTTAACAATAGTGAAGTCAAAATGGCTGCTATTGTTTAATGTGATCTGGTTATTTTGATTAATTTTTTGAGGGTGGACAATGTCCGCCCTTTTTTTGGTTACTTGTATTTTGTGGTGTAGGCTAACCTTATTTTTTGAAATAAATAAAAAACAAGCAGTTATAAACGAGGATTAGCGCCCTCCACCATCATCTTAGCGAACTGATAAAACTTGAGTATCATTAAAAGTTTGAGTTTTAGTAGGCTTGATGTAAACAATTTGACCTTTAGTAATATTAAGATTTTTAAACTCTTCTCGACTTAAATGAGCAGTAATTTCCCAATTATCATCTGAGAATAATTCTACTTGAATATCCGACCCTAAATGAATAATTGTTTTAACTTTTACAGGAATACTCAACTCATCTTTTTCTAGTAAAATATCTAAATCATGAGGACGAATAAAAATATCAGAACTATGCTCATCTTTCTGATTAAATAATGTCAAATTACTAGGTAAAATATTGACTTCCCCAATAAATTTCATCACGAAAGGCGAAGTTGGATGATCATAAATTTGGGCAGGTGTGCCAATCTGTTCAATAACACCATGATTCATTACCACGATTTCATCCGCCACCTCCATAGCTTCCTCTTGATCGTGAGTTACAAAGACACTGGTAATATGTACTTCATCATGTAATCTTCTTAGCCACGCCCTTAAATCCTTTCTCACCTTAGCATCCAGCGCCCCAAACGGTTCATCTAATAATAAAACTTGAGGTTGTACTGCCAAGGCGCGCGCCAACGCTACCCTCTGCCTTTGTCCTCCCGATAATTGACTGGAATAGCGGTCGCCTAAACCTTCTAACTGAATTAAATCAAGTAGTTCAGCTACTCTTTCTTTAATTTGGGTGGAGGGCGCTTTACGAATTTGTAACCCAAAAGCAATATTTTCCCTGATAGTTAAATGTCTAAATAAAGCATAATGTTGAAATACAAAACCAATATTTCTTTTACGAATATCAAGGTTAGTAGTGTCTTTTCCATTGATAATTACTTGACCACTATCGGGGGTTTCTAAACCAGCAATTACCCTCAAAAGAGTAGATTTTCCTGAACCATAAAGACCTAATAAAGCAACTAAAGTATTAGTTTTAACTTCTAAATTAATATTTTTTAGAGCTTCAAAGTTGCCAAAATTATTGTTAACCTCATTAATAATAATACCCATTTTTTTATCTGTATATATATTTTTATATTGTGAACAAAAGCCCCTTTATTTATCTTTTATTAGGATAATTTAAGAGGGATAAAACCTTAATTTAAGAGTGCTATATTTTAAAATTAATCAATTTTGGTATAGTATTCCAAAATTTCTTTACCAATAAGAGTAACCACAGCTAACAATACCAATACCACCGAAGCAGCAAAAGCTGATTGAGCTTGATAATTTTTGTAAGCTAACTCCACAAATATAGGTAAAGATGCTGTTTTACCGATAATATTGCCAGAAACAACAGCGATCGCACCATATTCCCCCACAGCCCGAGCATTAGTCAGCAAAACTCCATAAAGTAAACCCCAGCGAATGCCCGGCAGAGTAACCCTCCAAAAAATCTGTAAATCAGTTGCTCCTAAACTTCGAGCCGCATCTTCCTGCTCACTACCAATCTCTTCCAACACAGGAATTACTTCCCTCGCCACAAAAGGCAGAGTCACAAAAATAGTAGCTAAAACCATGCCGGGAAGAGCAAAAACAATCTTGACATCAAGATATTCCAGCAAACCATTAAACCAATCATTACGCCCATACAACAACACCATCATCAACCCAGCCACCAGAGGAGAAATGGAAAAAGGCAAATCAATAATACTCATCAAAAGAGCCTTACCACGAAAACGATTCCTCGCAATTACCCAAGCCGCACATAAACCAAACACCGTATTTAAAGGAACACTAAACACCGACAAAATAACTGTTAACCATATCGCCTGAATAAATTCTCGTTGTTGTATTGCTTCAAAAAAAGTTGGTACGCCCTGTTTAAAAGCCTCATAAAATACCGAGATAGCTGGAATTAATAAAATTAAACCCAAATAAATAAAAACAATCAAAATTACCCAATTTTTACCTGTATTTAAATTCTTAATTGTCTGCATAACTTTTACCCCATTCCTGTAGTAGATTAATCACTAGCAAAAAAACCAACGAAATAAATAATAAAACTGTGCCGATCACCGTAGCGCCCACATAATCATACTGTTCCAGCTTTTGCAGTACCAATACAGGGGCAATCAAATCCCGAAACGGAATATTAGACGCAATAATGACGATAGTTCCATAAGAACCGATTGCCCTTGAAAAACCCAATGCCACACCTGCCGAGATGGCAGGAAGTAAAGGAGGTAAAACAACAAGACGAAAAGTTTGCCAATCTGTAGCGCCCAACGACCAAGCGGCTTCCTCAATCTCTGTGCCCATCTCCTGTAATACTGGCTGTAATGTTCTGACTACAAAAGGTAAGGCGATAAATAACATTGCCACAAATACCCCCAAAGGAGAAAATGTGATTTGAACGTTCGTTGCGACAGTCCCCAATCTCAGCAAAGCGGATTGGGGAAGGATAGCGACACCCTTATTTATTTCCCCCCTTCTTGATTT
>JACYMF010000046.1 GCA_015272165.1 Cyanobacterium sp. T60_A2020_053 | reverse complement strand
AGGGGAAGCAGAGGGAGAAGGGGAAGCAGAGGGAGAAGGGGAAGCAGAGGGAGAAAGGGAAGCAGAGGGAGGTAATAAATAACAGGTGATGAATTAATTATCCATTATTAATTCTTCGTTATCCATTATAAAGGGTGTGACGTTGACGGAAAGGGCGCTGAATAGAAGTGATGGCTTCTTGGATGGTGGCAACATCTAAACAAGTACCACCCTTAGCGCCCGCCATGGTGGTAATATGTTCTTCCATGAGTGTACCACCAATATCATTACAACCCCATTCCAGCGCCCTCAGCGCCCCCTGTAAACCCAATTTCACCCAACTTGGCTGGTGATTAGGGATAACATCTCCTAAAACGATTCTCGCCACGGCGGTTAATTTCAGGGTGGCATTCAAATCCGGTTGATTTCTGCCGACTCTCTGCCGTAACGGTTTCGGTGCTTCTTCTCCCACAAAGGGCAATAAAATAAACTCGGTGATGTGCGCTGGATAACCTTTTTCTAAGGCTTTCTCTTGTAAGTGACGAATACTCAACAAATGATTTAACTGTTGTGTTGGTGTTTCAATAGTACCACATAACATAGTAGAAGTAGTGTAAATGCCAAGGCGGTGGGCGCTGGAAATAATCTCTAACCAAGTGGCAGAATTGAGTTTTTCAGGGCAAATAACTTTTCTAATATTATCATCTAAAACCTCCGCTGCAGTACCCGGCATTGAACCTAAACCATGGTCTCTTAATGCTATAATGACATCATCAAAAGTCAGATTATCTTCTCTGGCAATAAATTCGATTTCTTGGGGGGAAAAAGCGTGTAAATGTAATTGCGGAAAATTATTTTTAATAGTAGTAACTAACTGTAAATAATATTTTAAACTACTACCTTGAATTTTGGCTTGAAGATTTAAACCCCCTTGCATACAAATTTCAGTGGCTTGATTAGCAACAGCATCAGCGCACTTCACCAATATATCTTCCGTCTGTAACCAAAAAGCGCCTTCTTGATTTTCGTCACGACGAAAGGCGCAGAAACTACAATGTTGCTCACAAATATTAGTAAAATTAATATTGCGATTAATGACATAAGTTACCGTGTCGCCCACTTGCTGTTTTCTTAAAAAATTAGCTTTTTCTTGTAATATTAAATTATGGGATAAATTATCATCGGCTAAATAGTTAGTTAGCTGATTATAAGATAAGTCAAAGAATAATTCACTAGGAGTAGTAATCATAAAGTTTTAATGATAAAAATATTAAATAGGTGGTGCTGAAAAAGTATTTTGCTGAGGGGAGGGAATTTAGAATTTAGAATTTAGAATGTAGAATTAATAATTTTTGATTGGGATGGAAAAAATAGAGTATTTTTAGAGAAAAAAGTCAATTTATGACACTTTTTGTTATGTAGAATAGACTTTAAACCTTTATTTGACAAGAGTTTTGATTTATTCAGTAAACCCTACATATTAAACAAAAAAAGAGTTTTACCTAAATAATAAGTGATATTAAGTCCGTTTGATTACTTACAAGCCAATTAAAAATAATCTTAGTTCAATTTATTGAACGAAAAACTATTGGTTCCGTGTAATTCATTACATAGTGGGTAAAATGCGAAGACAAAATTTATTTTTATTGGTAACATATTCTCCGAATTCGATATAAATTTATCCTTAGAGTAAAACGGCAAAAAATAAAGTATGGATTATTTTTAAGGATTATTTCTAAATATCCAAAATAAAGAAGTCAGGAAACCAGTAATCAAAATAACTGATATTTGTTTCCAGTTTTTATATTCGCCTATTTTCTCTGATAATTCAGGTATTTTGTCAAAAATAGGTTTAATAGTTTCTAACTTTGTATTGATGTTGCTGACAGTTTTATCTAAGCTGTTATAGTTAGATTCTAAACTATCCATTTTATTTTCGAGACGATCTAACCTATGATTAATTAAATCTTTTAACTCTTTTAAATCATTATCTGTTATGGTACTCATAAAAACTCCCCTAGTTAAGCAACAATAGAAATTTTATCTTTATAAATCATCATAACTTTCTTTGCCCTTTGCTTTTTGCTCTTTTAGATTAAGATAATATCAAGAAAAGCAAAATAGCCTTGAGGTTAAAAAAGTGTATTTTAGCGTTGTCATTCCTACTTATAATCGCCTACCCATTTTACAGAAATGTTTAAGGGCGCTGGAAAATCAAACCTATGATAAAAATATTATCTCAGAATATGAAATTGTTGTAGTGGATGATGGTTCTACAGATAATACCATTAACTGGATTGAGACAGAAAAAAAGAATTTACCCCATGTTAACCTATACCAGCAAAATCATGGTGGGGCGGCGCGCGCCCGTAACTTCGGCATAGAAAAAGCCAAAGGAGATTGGATTATTTTCATCGACAGTGACTTAGTGGTAACACCCACATTTTTACAATCACATGGTAACAGTTTGACGAAAGCGCAACAAGAAAACAAAGAAGATAAGATTTTTACCTATGGAAGAGTAATTAATACAGCTAACTTTGATAATCCTACCGCAGAAACATATAAAATAACTGATTTTTCCGCCGCCTATTTTGCCACAGGAAACGTTGCCATTGCTAAAAAGTGGTTAGAAAAAGCAGGAAAATTTGATACCAGTTTTCGTCAATACGGCTGGGAAGATTTAGAATTGGGCGTAAGACTGAAAAAATTAGGCTTAAAATTGATAAAATGCCCCGAAGCTGTGGGTTATCATTGGCATCCTCCCTTTAGTTTAGATCAAATCCCGAAATTAATTGATCAAGAAGAACAAAGAGGCAGAATGGGAGTAATATTTTATGAAAAGCATCCCAGCTATGAAGTTAAAATGATGATTCAAATGACTTGGCTTCATAAATTGTTGTGGGGAATTCTCTCCGTCGGGGGAATGGTAAATGAAAATACTACCAAACCCTTATTACGTTGGTTAATTAATCACGGTAAATCTCAACTGGCTTTAGAAATTGCCCGAATTTTTCTGAATTGGTATAACGTTAAGGCAGTTTATCAAGCCTATCGTTTAACTAGGGGTTGATGAAAATTAACAATTGGTAATGGATAATTATGAAATTCTACTATCTTCAAATCTTGAGTATTTTCACTTAATTATGAAAAATAGCGATTGTAAATAGATTTTATCAATATAATACTTTTAGATCAAATAGATCAAAATAAGAAAGACTGTATAACAAACTCACATATATAAAATGCGGAGGCATAGAAATGGTAATTGGTTTAATTATTGGTATTGTTATTGGCGCAGTAGTTGTTTTTGTTATCAACAAAGATAAAGTCAATGTTTCTGAGGTAGAAGAAGAAAAGGATAAGGCTTTGAAAAGTGCTGAAAATGACTTTGAAAAACGTAAGCAGGAATTAATTGTTTCTCTACGTCAAGAGTATGAAAAGGAAAATAACCAAAAATTAGCACAACAACAGGAAGACTACCAG
Organism: Cyanobacterium sp. T60_A2020_053; assembly: GCA_015272165.1. Classification (NCBI taxonomy): domain Bacteria; kingdom Bacillati; phylum Cyanobacteriota; class Cyanophyceae; order Chroococcales; family Geminocystaceae; genus Cyanobacterium; species Cyanobacterium sp. T60_A2020_053. Next base: position 1,176 of record JACYMF010000046.1, on the reverse strand, counting down.
CTTCAAATTCAACAATTACAAGCTACTATCGCCGGTTTAGAGTCTAACACTTCTGCGGTAGAAGACGGCTCATCGGCAGAAATTGAGTCTTTACAAGCTACTATCAGTGAATTACAAGCACAATTAGCTGAATTTGAGATTTTAAAAGCTACAGTAGATGAGTTACAAACAAAAAATGAACAACTGGAGGAAGAAAAGGCACAATTAGAAGAAACCTATCAAACTCAATCTCAAGAGGTACAAACTTATTATCAAACTGAATTAGAAAAACAAATTAGTGCCTTTAGAGAGGAATACGAATTAAGAGGAGTAACGGAAGAAGAAGCGCCCTCCACCGTTGATGATAAAATTGATGATAAAGTTGAAGATGTATTGGGTGCTTTTTCTGATTTAGTAGATGACATCTCCGATGATGAGGATACTAGACTTGATGGCGCTGATATTACTGATGATTCCAGTGAGGTGTTATCTTTTTCAGCAGAAACTGAGGAGATGCGTGACGAGGTAGGTTTATTCACTGCAGAAACTGAGGAAGTAGTTGAAGAATTTGCTTTCTCCGAAGACTCAGCAGAAACTGAGGAATTTAGCTATGATGCTGGTGTCGCAGTATTCGAGGAATCTTCAGATGATGATAACTTTAGCTTTGACTCAGGAGAAGCTGAAGCGCAACCTGATGACGATGATTATTTTTCTGGTGAAGAAGATGCAGGAGTTGCATTATTTGCGGAAGATGACTCCCTCTCAGTTGACGATTTAGGGGTGCTGGATGATGGTGATGACTTCAGTTTTGATTCTGTGGAATCGGAAGGAGATGCAGGAGTTGCATTATTTGGTGAAGATGACTCCCCCTCAGTTGACGATTTAGGGGCGCTGGATGATGGTGATGACTTCAGTTTTGATTCTGTGGAGTCTGAAGAAGATGCCGGAATTGCATTATTTGCCGAAGATGATTCTCTCTCTACAGACGATTTAGGGGCGCTGGATGGTGGTGATGACTTCAGTTTTGACTCGGTAGAGTCGAATGAAGATGCAGAAGTAGCATTATTTGAAGATGATAACACTTCTTTGTCTGATGAGGATTTAGGGGCGCTGGATGATGGTGATGACTTCAATTTTGATGTTGTGGAGTCTGAAGAAGATGCCGGAATTGCATTATTTGCCGAAGATGATTCTCTC
>JACYMF010000045.1 GCA_015272165.1 Cyanobacterium sp. T60_A2020_053 | reverse complement strand
GAAACCTGACACCCGAAGCCTGACACCTCCCCTCACCAAAATACTTTTTCAGCAACCCCTAATTATTTATAATAAATGCTAAATTGTCCATTATCCCTTGTCCATTGTCCATTATCAATTGCCCTTCTACGTCAGCATTTCAGCGCCCATCAATTTGCGGTAGCGCCTTTCTAACTCCCCTTTCAAAGATGAATTTTTACCTAAATAACCTTCTTCTAAGAGGATTTTTTCTGCCGCCTCCCTCGCTAAAATTAACACTTCTTGATCTTCCACTAAACTAGCGAGGGCAAAATCAGGCAAACCCGATTGACGACTACCCAAAACTTCCCCTGGCCCTCTTAAACGTAAATCCATTTCCGAAATGAAAAAACCGTCTTGAGATTGTTCTAAAACCTTCAATCTTTGAATACCATCGGGAGATTTACTACCATTTATTAACATACAATAGGATTTATGACTACCTCTACCAACTCGCCCTCGTAATTGGTGCAGTTGCGACAACCCAAAACGCTCGGCATTTTCAATTAACATCACTGTGGCATTAGGCACATCTACCCCCACTTCAATCACCGTAGTGGAAACAATAATTTGCGTCTGATTATCCCGAAAGGCATTAAGCGCCTCGTCTTTTTCCTGAGACGACATCCTACCGTGTAATAAACCCACCTGAAAATCAGGGAAAATCTTTTCGCTAAACTTTTGATGTTCGACTACAGCCGCCTTAACGTCTAGCTTCTCCGATTCTTCGATCATGGGAAAAATAACATAAGCCTGTCTGCCTTTAGCTACTTCCCGTTTAATTAGTTCATAAGCATTAGTTCTCTCCTTGGCGGTGAGGGCGCTGGTTTGAATGGGTTGTCTGCCGGGGGGTAATTCATCAATTTGACTCACATCTAAATCCCCATGTAAAGTTAAGGCAAGGGTGCGAGGGATTGGTGTAGCCGTCATGGTGAGAACATGGGGCGCTTTTCCCTTTGCTAACAGGCGCGCGCGCTGTTGCACCCCAAAGCGATGTTGTTCATCAATTACCACCAAACCCAAATTACGAAAATTAACGGGGTCTTGTATTAGTGCATGAGTACCAATTAATAAGGGTAATTCTCCGTTTTGTAGTTGACTGTGAATCTCCCTTCTTTTAGCGGTTTTGGTTGATCCTGTCAACAATTCTACGGGTAAATGAAGTAAATTAAACCACTCAACAATTTTGCGATAATGTTGCTCTGCTAATACTTCGGTGGGCGCCATTAATGCCCCTTGATAGCCCGATTGAATGGCAGCCAAAAGAGCAAATACCGCTACAATGGTTTTACCTGATCCTACATCCCCTTGTACTAAACGATTCATGGGAGTAGAAGAAGCCAAATCTGCTTCAATTTCGTTAATTACCCGTTGTTGAGCGCCCGTCAACGCAAAAGGTAAAATTTGGCTAAACTGCTCAATTAACTGCCCTTCAGGTACAAAAGGGGAGGCTTGACGATGTTTTTTTTCTTCTTTTCTTCGTTGTAAAAAACCTAATTGCAAATAGAAAAATTCATCAAAAATTAAGCGACGGCGCGCTTGCGCTAATTGTTCTTGATTTTCGGGATAATGAATATGAGTCAGCGCCCTCCGCAACTCAATTAAATCATATTGCTGTAACAACTCTGGGGGTAAAGGGTCTTCAATGTCGTTGATAGTTGGTAAAGATTCCACCACCGCTTTACGAATCAAATCCGCCGCCACTCCTTCGGTGAGGGGATAAACGGGCAATAAACGACCAATTTTGAGGGAATTAATACTATCGCCGTCAGAGTCTAATACTTCAAATTCAGGATTATCTAAACTAACACCATATTTATTTTCTTTCACTAAACCAGATACAGCAATTAACGCGCCCATAGGATAGCTACGCTTCATTTTTTCCTGCCATCCTCGATTACTAAAAAAATGTCCCGCAAAAAAACGACTAATTTTTACTTCTCCCGTGCGATCTTTTACTATTACAGTAAGAATGGTTAATTTTTTATTTTTGGGACTATTGAAACAGGTACATTTTTTGACAGTGCCGATAATTGTTACGGTTTCCCCTGCTTCTAAATCCTTAATGGCAACTTGGCGCGCGTAGTCAATATGGTCTCTTGGATAATAAAATAACACATCGCGCACTTTATAAAGACCTAATTTATTAAATAAATCTTTTTGCCTGATATTGATACATTTTAAATCTAAAATACTACTATTTAAGGTTAGGGCGGAGGGCGCTTCTTTGGGGACAATATTAACTTTTTCTATGGGTTTAACGGTTTCTTCTTCTTCAAAAGCATAAGATAATTCTTGAGGAGATGCTAATTTTTCTTTTACTTCAGCGATTAAAGCCTGAGTTTGAGCGATTAAATCGACTTTTTCTTGATAAGTTAAATCAGGATATTCCGCAAATTGTTTGGCGGTTTTTTGCCATTTAAACGCAATCATTAGATTTAAAACGGGAGGGAGGGCGCCAAAGCTCAAACAGAGAAACTCATGGAAACGATATTGTTTTCCTTGTAAATTTTGATAACCACGATCACTTTCTATTTGTAACGCTTTTTCTATTCTCTCCCAGTCAAATTTTTTGCCGTTAGTATCCATGAGTGATTAGTCATCGTCAATTCTCATGATATTTTAACCTGTATGTCATCGGTAATGACATCTTTTATTCATTTCCCCCTGTTTCCCTAACAACACTCTTTAGACAAAAATAGCATTCAAAGGACAAAATAAGAGATACTACGGTGAGACGATAAAGCCTCATAATTAGCAGGGCGTTTTCATTCTCAAAAATGTTAGTTTCTCAAACTAGCCAATAATCTGAAATTCAGAGGTTTTTAACTACTAATAAATCAATTAATAGTAAAAAATCCTCCTGTCTCCCTGAATCTCCCCCCTTTTTAAGGGGGGTTGGGGGGGATCATCCTTATATTGTCTTCTTGTCAAAAACAAATCAATTTTGATCCTGACTTTGAAAACACCCTGCATAATTAGGGGGCGCTGAAAAAGTGCAATCGTGAGGTGAAGGGCAAAGGGCAAAGGGCAAAGGTTAGAATGCTTATATATCAAAGATTTTGCCATAATAATTATTTTCTATAAATTGCTGTTGTGTATCAATTATTTTTGATTCGGATACCATAAATACAGATTTTTTAGAGAAAAAAGTCAATTTATGACACTTTTTGTTATGTAGAATAGACTTTAAATCTTTATTGGACAAGGGTTTTGATTTATTCAGCAGACCCTAATTATCAATTATCCATTATCAATATTGTCAGTGCCAAAAATAATACGTTGATAAAGAATATTAAAGGAAATAGAAAAATCAATACTAGCTAAAGAAAGCTGATTATTTTCTCCTTCAATAGTATTAAATAACCATTGTTTTTCTGTTTGCTTGATATATTGTTCTACATAATAACTAGATTGAGAAATAACGATATATTCCTGTAAACTAAATAGAGAACGATAGGCTCTAAATTTTTCAGTTTTGTCATATCCTTGTGTGGAATCAGATAAAACCTCAATAATAACTTTAGGATTAATTACTATAGTATTATTTTTCGATTTATACACTGGTTCACCTTCAATAATCATTAAATCAGGATAGGTATAAAAACGATAGTCTTCAATCCATAGTTTCACGTCATTGATATAAGTGTAATAGTCTTGATTGTTAATAGTTAAAGGAAAAGCCCGATAAAAATTACCAGCAATTTGGTTATGATTAGTTGTACCTCCAGCCATAGGGATTATTTCTCCATCAATATATTCATTTCTAAAGTCTGATTTTTCCTCTAATGCTAGATATTCCTCTGGAGTATGATATTTAATTTGAACTTGAGCAATCATAATTTAATCTCGGTTTTTATTTTAAATAAGAATTAATATTTTTTCTCATTTTATCAAATATAAATTGGGGTGGAGGGCGCTTTTTTTTGCTTTAGCTTAATTTTTGTGAATTAAATTCAACAATTTTTGTCCAGTTAATCACGCCATCTAAACAAAATTCTTTAGTAAAACTATAGGTTAATTTATTAACTAACTTAGCATAAGCAGATAAAAAAGCCTCGTTTTTTTCTTTGGCTTTGTATCCTAAAGGTTCAATTATCTCAGTGTATAAATTTTCATTATCAGAAATTAATTCCCAAAATTCTTGTCCGCAATATTTAAAATATTCCCTCTTATAAGGATTGACTTCAACTCCATAGCAACAACCATTAATGGCAATTACAGCTTGATCTTTGTTCTCAGATTGTAAAATTTTTTTAGCATTGCTAAAGTTTTCTTTCATTTTTTTTATTTGGCTACTATTGCCCCAATTTGGACCAGATTTGATTTCTACAATATAAATAGTGCTATCTTTAACAAACTCTAAATCAATACCTTCTAATCTTTCAGATTTATAACCGTTAAAAACTTTTTGACAAACAAAAACAGCTAAACCTTCCAGAAACTCACCAAATAAAGTTTCTTCCTGTGATTGCAAAAAAGCGTCTAATATATGAGTCACAAAATCTTGAGATGTTAAAATGTTTTTAGCTTTATATAAATAAGGATTTTTTCTCTTTAAAATTTTATGTAAATCGAGATTTTCTAGTTTTTCAATTCTTTTATTATGAAATTTATCGATATTGTTTTTAACGTAATTAGTAATATCTTTTTTAGAAAGATTATTTCTCATAATAATAAATAACTAACAGGGGTAATTTTCTCTTTAATTTGTTCGTAATACTCTGGTAATATTTCAATACCAATGGAATTTCTTTTTAATTTTTGTGCAACGGTTAATGTTGTACCCGATCCTGCAAAAGGGTCTAAAATAATATCTCCTTCCTCTGTAAAAAGTTTAATAAACCACTCTGGTAAACCTTCAGGAAAAGCGGCACTGTGATTTTTATTACTACATTCTGTTGCTAAGTGTACTACGTTTGTGGGATAAACATCAGTTTTACCTACCCAATTAGAAACATTTTTGCCAAATCCGCTACCATTTTTGGCGTTGTCACGAATTTTATCTGTGTCACTTAAATTTTTTAAACGATCTGTTGCCCAATGTCCAATAGGTACTTTTACCGCTTCTTGGTACATATTAAATTTTTTTTGTTTATTGAATTGTAATAATCTTTCCCACGCATCTCGAAAACGGTTAGACCATTTACCGGGAAAGCAATTTCTTTTGTGCCAAATAAATTCTTCTGTCCACAACCAACCTTGTTTTTTCATGGCAAGAATTAACTCTAAAACATAAGTGCTTCTTTCACCATTAACAACTTTTTCTTTAATATTAAGAATGAATGTTCCTTGGGGATGTAAAACTCTTAATAATTCAGCGCTAATGGGCAAAAACCAATCAACATAATCATCAGGATGAATACCCCCATAAGTTTTTTTGCGCTGATCGGCATAAGGGGGAGATGTGACAATTAAATTAATGGAATTATCTGGTATTTTTTTGAGAATTTCCTTACAGTCACCCAACAAAATATCAGTGTTTATTTCAATCATAATTCAGGCAGTAATAAAAAAGTAATATCAAGTATTTTTTACACCGTATAATTAATTACACGGCTTGAAAATCATCATCTAAGCACTTAACGCAAAAACTGACACCTTACCAGCAATTTGTTGAGCAATTTTAACTAAGGCTTTCGCTGATTCTGAATCAGGATAAGCAATGACGATGGGAATACCGTTATCTCCGCCTTCTCTGACGGACATTTCTAGGGGAATACAACCTAATAAAGGCACTTGTAATTCTTTTGATGCTTTTTCACCGCCCCCTGAGCCAAAAATATCATAAGTGCGCCCGTCATCGGGAGCGATAAAATAACTCATATTTTCCACAATACCGAGAATATTTGTGCCTAATTGCTCAAACATTTTTAAACCTCGTCGGGCGTCTTGGAGAGATACGGTTTGAGGAGTGGTGACAATGACAGCGCCCGCCAACGGTACAGCTTGTGCTAAAGTTAATTGAGCATCTCCCGTACCCGGCGGCATATCCACGATAAGATAATCTAATTCGCCCCACTCTACTTGATAGAGAAATTGACGGATAATACCATTTAACATGGGGCCACGCCACATCACCGGCTGATCTGGATCGATTAGTAAACCCATAGAAACCATTTTGACACCATGATTAAAGAGAGGCTCTAAAATATCCCCTTGAGGCGATTTGTGTACGGTGAGGGGCGCATTATTTAAACCTAACATGGTGGGCGCATTAGGACCATAAATATCAGCATCCAACAAACCAACCTTAGAACCAGCTTGAGCTAGAGATACCGCCACATTAACCGCTACGGTACTTTTACCCACTCCTCCCTTACCACTGGAAATAGCGATAATATTTTTCACTTTATCCACAGAAGTGCGATCGGGTAACGGCTTTTGCTGTGGTGTTTCTGCCGTCACGTTAACCTTAACCGTTTCTACCCCTGATAACTGTTTAACAGCTTTTTCGCAATCTTCCACAATAAATTCTCTTAATGGACAAGAAGGAGTAGTTAGCACGAGGGTAAAGCTAACAGCGCCCTCCACCACTTGCACATCACGAATCATATTTAACTCTACCAAACTTTTTTGCAGTTCAGGGTCTTGAACTGGTTTTAATACTTCTAAGATTGATTTACTATCCAGCATATTTTATATTTATTTCTCGTTGATGAAAATTGCCTTCCCATAAGCAAATATACCATGTTCTAGGAAGCGAAAAAAAGCCGAGTCGTGAGGGTAATGAATTATGAATTATGAATTATGAGTTATGAATTATGAATTATTATCTCCCCGTCTCCCCGTCTCCCTGTCGCCCTGTCGCCCTGTCGCCCTGTCGCCCTGTCGCCCTGTCAACCTGTCTTCTTGTCAAAAACAAATCAATTTTGATCCTGACTTTGAAAACACCCTGCTAAAATAGTGGGAAATAATCCCTCAGGGTCTAATCCTGACAAGGTGTAAGCATCTGTGTGACATACCCCAGTGGCTTTTATTTCTACTAATACTTCTCCGGCTTGAGGTGGTTGTAAGTCAACGGTTTCTATTACTAATGGTTGTTTTGGGTTAAGGGAGACGGGGAGACAGGGAGACAGGGAGACGGGAAGACAGGGAGACGGGGAGACAGGGAGACAGGGAGACGGGGAGACAGGGAGACAGGGAGACGGGGAGACAGGGAGACGGGAAGACAGGGAGACAGGGCAATTATGAAATAATAATTTCCTTTGCCCCTTGCCCTTTACCCTTTTAAACCATTATTAATTGTCAATTATCCATTTTCCATTGCTATATGGGTTAAATTAATTAAGGAAAATATGTGTAGATAAGATTCAAGGTTTTTATGAAAATAAGCAAAATAAAATATACCAGCGCCCTCAGCACTATTTTAATTTTATTGGCAGGATGCGGTAATGGTAATCAATCCGCCCAAGGAGAAGTGGAATTTTGGACAATGCAATTACAACCAAAGTTTACTCCTTATTTCGAGGCTTTAAATAAAAATTTTGTGGCAAGTAATGCCGACGCCAATATATTATGGGTAGATGTGCCTTGGAGTGCCATGGAAAGCCGTATTTTAACGGCTGTTTCAGCTAAGAATGCTCCTGATGTGGTTAATCTTAATCCTGATTTTGCTTCTCAATTAGCTTCCCGTAACGCTTGGCTAGATTTAACTGCGGAAATTCCCCCCGAAATTCAAGGGCAATATTTGCCAAAAATTTGGTCTGCTAATCAAATTGAAGTTTGCACCACTGATAACTATTGTAGTACCACTAGCTTTGGGATTCCTTGGTATCTTACTACTACCATAACTGTCTATAATAGGCAGTTATTAGCTCAAAGTGGCATTAATCAAGCGCCCTCCACCTTTACAGAGTTAGCACAAACTGCTCAAAAAGTCAAAGAATACACAGGAAAATATGCTTTTTTTACTACTTTTGTACCCACTGATTCTAATGAAGTTTTAAATTCATTGGTGCAAATGGGAGTAACTTTATTAGATGATAATGGTAAGGCTGGATTTAATACTCCAGAGGGTGAAAAAGCCTTCACCTATTGGGTGGATTTGTACCAGCGAGATTTGTTACCTCCCGAAGTTTTCACCCAAGGACATCGTCACGCTGTGGAGTTATATCAAGCGGGGGAGTTAGCTATACTGGGGACGGGCGCTGAATTTCTCAACACTATTGCTATAAATGCGCCCTCCGTCTATGAAAATTCTGCCGTAGCACCCCAAATCACGGGGGAAACGGGCAAGAAAAGCGTAGCGGTGATGAATTTGGTTATCCCCCAAGATAGTGATAATCCCCAACGGGCGCTGGATTATGCTTTATTTGTTACCAATGAAGAAAATCAGCTAAAATTTGCCCAAGAAGCCAATGTGTTACCATCTCATACTGATGCTATTTCCAGTTATATTGCTAGTCTTGAGCAACAGCAAGAGCAAAGTATGTTACTGGAAGGTCGCAAAATCAGCGCCCTCCAACTCGATCAAGCAGAGGTATTAGTGCCCCCCATTGCTAATCTTAATGAGTTAAAACGTATTCTTTACGAAAATCTCCAAAGTGCTATGTTAGGGCAAAAAACGGTGCGAGGGGCGCTGGAAGATGCGGAAAAACAATGGAATGAACTTTAGATAGGGCTTGTTGAAAAATTGGCGTGGTGAGAATAATAGATAATTATTAGACTTCGGCATCTCACAATACTATTTATCAATGTAGGTTGGGTTAAACGAAGTGCAACCCAACACAAATAATTTAGGTGAGGTAAGAAGCCTACACTGTATCTTGCGTCAGTGTAGGAGATGTCACATATAGCAGTCCTAAATTATTTATGAGAAATTTTAAAATAAAGAATATCACTATACAACCTACCAGACAAAGGGTTTAAACCCCTTGTGATTAAAATGTAATTGTTGATCATCTCACAAATGAACTACGCATTTCCGCTACGCTGAGAAATGCGTTTCTGACGCTTCTTCGCCCCAAGTTGCCTCATGCTTCCGCACTCAGTAGAGCTTGGCGACTCTGCGTCTAAAGAGGCACGTTCCATACCCCTGATATAGTTTTCTATGACC
>JACYMF010000044.1 GCA_015272165.1 Cyanobacterium sp. T60_A2020_053 | reverse complement strand
ACTCTTATTCATTGTAATATTTTTGCTTTTTTTTGAAGTATGCGGAAGGTGGGTTTCAACCCTTCTCCCCACCCCAAAACCTCTTACTTTTTACTTATTACTTATTACTTAAATCCAGCGCCCTCCACCATTTCAATTAGGCAAAAATGCGATGTTGTAAACTAGGCATCTGCGCCCTCACCTGTTGCAATCGATGGGGGTTGATTTCCGCCATAGCTACGCCAATTTGAGCGCCCGTACTCGCAACAATACTACCCCACGGGTCAACAATAACGGCATGACCATGACTACAACGGCGCGCGTAGTGATTGCCTGTTTGGGCTGGAGCGATGATATAGCAAGTATTTTCGATGGCGCGCGCCTGTAATAACACCTGCCAGTGATCTTTGCCAGTGTAAGCAGTAAAGGCTGCTGGAATAAACATCACATCAGCGCCCTTCGCCGAGAGATGACGATAAACTTCAGGAAAACGCACATCATAACAAATGGAAAGCCCAATTTTGCCCAAATCCTCTGTTTCAGCTACGGGGGGAGGCGTATTTCCTGCCATGACAGTTTTTGACTCCTGATAATTATTACCGTCAGGTACATTAACATCGAACAAATGTACTTTATGATAACGAGCTAATTCCAAACCATTGGCAGACACCAAAAGGGCAGTATTATAAACTTTGGTGGCATCATCAGGCAAAGGAGTGGGAAAACCGCCCCCTAAAATGGTGACTTGAAATTTTTGTGCCATGCGAATAATAAATTTTTCGCTTTGGGTAGCGATGGAGGGCGCTTGGGCGATTTTATCCTGATCAACCCCCAAAAAGGAAAAGTTTTCAGGTAAACCGATTAACTTCGCACCTTGATTCACCGCCAAAGCGATTAACTCTTCTGCTTGGTTCAAATTGCTCTCCACGTTAGGAGTGCTTGTCATACAAACTGCGGCTGCCAAATATGATTTCATTGATAACTTAGCTATGATTATAGGTTCTGCCCTAAGCTATAAACTCCAGATAACTTCGAGTTAATTCTTGAACCGCTAACTCATAAAACTTTTGTCCGTGTTCTGGGGTTGCTAAACTAGGATTTGATCCCATTCTACCATCAGGGTAGCATCTACGAAAATTCATTGCGCCATAAATGGCATAACCTTGATTTACTTCCTCGCTGAGGGGCGCTGTTTTAATACTATCAGGGTAAATATATTGTGTTAAAGCCACTTCTGATGGTGTTGCGTGTGATCCCTCTTGATCCCCATACAATTCCTTTGCTAATTTATACACTTCTCTACCCATAAACCAATTCGCTAAATGACATTGGAAGTCGTCGGGCGCTGGTAAATTGAGATTAGCCCAATGATCGTAACATTGCGCAAAACTAGCTTTAACGGTGGCAATATTACCACCATGGCCATTAATGAAGAAAAAACGCCGAAACCCAGCTTTAGCGAGAGAAGTTAAATAGTCTTGAATGTATAAAATTAAAGTGCTGGGGCGTAAACTGATTGTCCCCGGAAAAGCAGTATGATGAAGTGCCATACCCACATTAATTGTTGGGGCGACGGGCGCTGATACCGCCATCCCCACCCCTAAAGCAATTTTTTCAGCACAAATGGCATCCGTTCCAATTAACCCCGTAGGTCCATGTTGCTCCGTTGATCCAATAGGTATAATAATTCCCGATGAAGTTTGTAAATAGGTTTCGATTTCTTGCCAAGTGGAGAGATGTAATAGCATTTGATATGATAAATTAGGTCTTTTTTTATTGTAAAACATGGCAATTACCTTAGAAGCACTTTTGAGCATGGCAGAAGATGAATTAACGCAATACAGCACCGATGAGCGCAAAATAGAAAAATTGCGCCGAAAAATCGGACTTGCTTTAAATCTCAGTCAACAAAAGCAACTCAAGCAGGAATTAATGGCACAAATGCCCCAAGGATTCTGGGCAAAAAAGTTAGAAACGGATAGACAGAGTTTTGCCTTGCCTTTTTGGGGTATTGCTGGATTAGGTTTATTATTGGGTATTTCTTCTCAGCAGTATCTCGATTTTATCGCCACTGCTATCGCCCTTCCTCTCGCCATAAAAATTCAACAAATAGGCTGGAAATTACAAGCAAAAAGATTATTATTAAATACCTTTGAAGAAATTGAAAATAGACAAAAATCTCTTAATTAGGGTTTGCACTCATTAGTTGTGTCGTTGGGGTAGGCAAAAGGCAACGGGCGCTCATGCCTTTATTAAAATGCAATGATAATATTTTTAGATACTTAAAAATGTTATACAAATGATTTAGGACTGCTATAGTTTGAAATTTAGAGGTTTTTAACAATTAATTAATCAATTATTAGAAAATAATATATCAAGTCTATTTGATCACTTATAAATCGGTTAAAAGTAATCTTAGTTCAATTTATCGAAATACTGTTGGTTCCGTGTAATTCATTGCACGGTGAGTAAAGTGCGAAGATTCAATCTATTTATCTTGAAATGTGAGTGAAAGACCCCCGTTGAATTTCTCAACAAAAAAATACCCACTGAAATCAACGGGGGATGTAAACGAACCAACAAAAAAATCG
>JACYMF010000043.1 GCA_015272165.1 Cyanobacterium sp. T60_A2020_053 | reverse complement strand
GCAGTGGAGGATGGCGAGTATATCTTCAACCATTTCTTCTGATGGAGATAAAGTTCTTATCAAATAAGGGTGAAGGGCGCCCTCCACAAAATATTATTAACCTTTGTGAACTAATCTGTTACCATAGAGGGTGTGAAAAAAATTCGACCTAATCTGTTTTCATAACTAGAAAGATAAATTTCTGAGGAGAAAAGAGAAAAACAGTAATTATGCTAATATTTAGTCAATGATTGCTGGTCATAATTTAACCTACAGTTAGCATAAATACAAGAAATGATATTAGAGGCAAACCTAGCCGAAGTAATTAAAAATAGCAAGATAACCGAGAGTTAGTGGTAAATATCAACCTACTAACTTTTTTGTTGTCTGTATTCAAGCTAATTTGTCCTCATCACTATATATAAAAAATTCAGTATATCCCATTCGGAGGAAATAAAATGTCTGTACGTCTTTACGTCAAATTACCCAAAGCAGAATTAGAGAAAGAAAACTTAGAAAAAATGTTTAGCGAGTTTGAAACTCCCTTTACCACCAAACTAATTAAAGAGCGTAAAAAAAATGAATGTCGTGGCTTTGGATTTGTAACTGTGCCAACAGATGAAGCTGCCGATGAGTTTATTAATAAATATAACGAACAAACTTTAATTTATAACGGTGAACCTTTCAAAGACGAAGAAGGCAAGGAATTTACATTATTGATTGAAAAAGCCTTACCTCGTAACAAAGGAGAAGGGGAAGAATCTACGGAGAATCGCTCTACTGAAGGAGAAGCAGAAGAGTCAGGAGAAAATCCAGCGCCCGTCATCACCGCCGAGAAAGACACTTCTAAACCCAGTCGTCGTAATAAAAAAGCCAAAAAAACTCGTAAAACAGGCTCAAAAGATAGCACTAAATCAGTATCTGTTGCTGATTCCGTACAACCTGATCCTCGTTGGGCTAGTGAATTAAGTAAACTAAAAGAAATGTTTGCTTCTCAAACCAGTAACTAAAAAATCCTTCTTACCACCTTCCCCCCTTACTAAGCAGGGCGTTTTCATTCTCAAAAATGTTAGTTTCTCAAACTAGCCAATAATCTGAAATTCAGAGGTTTTTAACTACTAATAAATCAATTAATAGTAAAAAATCCTCCTGTCTCCCTGAATCTCCCCCCTTTTTAAGGGGGGTTGGGGGGGATCATCCTTATATTGTCTTCTTGTCAAAAACAAATCAATTTCGATCCTGACTTTGAAAACACCCTGCTTACTAAGAAGAGGGGGGGGTTTAAGCAACGCTAACCATAAATCAAGGTTTAGGGATTATTTCCCCTGCTGTCATCAATAATGATAGCTTTGTGACTTTAGAAGAAAAAATCTTCCTAAAAAGGAATATTGTCTAAATTATTCTCAGAAATCATCTCTTCACTATCGCTGTAATCAGGCTCTAAACTCCCTCCGTCATCACTGTAGGAAGTATTCAAACTAATAACATTATTAGGCGGAGGTGTCGGATTATCTGTACTGACAGGGTAAATGTGAGAAATAGTCATCTCAGCAATTTTTTCCTTATAGCCTTGCTTTTCCAGAAGAGCCATTTTTAAACGCCCCGTTAAAATTACCTCATTACCTTCTTTATAGGTTTGTTCTACTTCCGTTGCTAATGTACCCCAAGCCACAACTTTCATGGTACAAGGAGGATTATTAGGAGAAATACTGTCAAACTCTACCATCATCTCAGCAATAGGTAATTGACTATCCTGAATATATCGCAGTTGAGGACTACGAATGATTTTTGCCATGAGAACGCAACTATTCATATAAATTTATCTAATAATTTTCCAAGTTAGTTATATTGTACTGATATTTTTGCTTTCGTTAACAGTAATTTTCTGAAAATCTCCAAAAAAAAGTTTTGCTAGATTTGTTTTTCTCAAACTCATCGATAAACTAGTTTTTCTTCATGGTTTTTAATTCTTGATCGATTTCCCACTGTGCAAATTTTTCTTCTAAAGGGTCTAAAGAATCAGTAGAATAGCTATTATAAATAGTATCACTACTGCTAAAAGGAGAATAACTATAATTACTTTGTTGAGTATTTTTTAATTCTTTAATTTTTAGATTAACTTCTTTTTGTTTTTGTTCAATGGAAGCTAATAACTGTTTTGATTCTTTAATTTTTGCTTTAGCATTTTCCATTTTTTCCCAAGCTAATTTACCTTGACAAAGGAGATTAATTTCCCTTTCTTCCGCTTCTTTAGCTAAGTCTAATCGCCCAGCGCCCTTCGCCTTGGCAATACGAGGATGCCATTTTTGAATTTCTTTACCAATTTCAATTACATCAGTTTCCGCTTTTTTTTGTTGTGATTGTAGATCAATAATTAATTTAAGAGTATCCCTTTCTTGTTGTTTCAATTCATCCCGTAAAACTTCTAACTTTAGCTGAGGATTATTATTAAGAAATTCCTCTAAACGAGACTCTAAAAAACTACTAAAATCTTCAAATAAACCCATAATTTTAATGAATAATAAATAATTGAGGATCGCTATATCTTAAAAATACCAGATCAATCTCGTAGTGAACTATCTTTGATACTGGCGAATTACAAAAATTTGTTGAGCCAATTTAATTGTCAAATTTATACCCTCCCTTGCTCTAAAAATTACAGCGCATTTCAAATGAATAAACCACGTTTTTTGTGTCTCGCCTCGATGCGCAAAGACGCAAAGATAGTATTTGTAATAATCCAAAGTGTGGTTTAAGGAAATGAAAACTGCTGTAAGGAATTTTCCCTCTATCATTTAATCAACTCTCCCTGTAATTCCCGAAATTCATCATCCCCATAATTAGCCAAAATAGTATCTATTTCTTGATGATGTTCGATATAGTACATTTTAACTGCTAACAAATCAAAGGGAGTTAAGCTAGGGTAATTATCTAATAACTCTGTGTCATCGGCGCCCTGTTGTTGCAAGGAAACGATAGTCCAAACAGGAATACGAGTATTACGAATACGCGCATTACCACCGCAGATTCCGGGCATTTTCTGAATACTACGCACAGCTAATTGTTTTTGAAACAAAAGATAATCGTCTTGAGGTAAAGACTCAATAACTTGCACCAAAGACTCAATTAATTTACTATTCATCTTTCAACGGTTAAAATTAGAAAAAGTTAAATTCTTAAATCAATCTAAATAAATCGTGCGCCGTTCAAAAGAAGAACTACCACCACTACAATGAATATCAGGCCATTGATTACCGAAAATTTTATGAATACATTGGGTTTCAGTGCGTCTGACGGGTTTAGAGTTATCAGGTATGACGATAATACTTGTACCACCAGTGCGCCGAATGCGAGTTTTTACATTAGAATCATCATCCGTGGTGTTAGCATTAGTAAAAGCCTTTTGACAATTATCGTTAGCGTCACGGGAAGTAAAAGGACCTTTATATAATCTTTCTACACAAGTGCTAAATCCTTCATTGGGTTGTTTTCCTTTAAACGCATTTAAGCAGTTTTCTGTTGCCTGAGTGGAGGTAAAAGGACCTTTATATAAATTCATCACACATTGACTAAAACTTTCGGGATTCTCTGTTTCCGCTTTCACATTCACGGCAGAAGAAGAAAGAGAAAATACCGCTAAAAATAGACTTAAATATTTTATTTTTTTCATGGCATTTTAATTGATTTTTTTAAGAAAATACTTTTTTTTAAGGATACTATTGAATAGATGTTGATGAAAAAATGGCGTTATTAGAATAATGGATAATTGACAACTATAAAATTTTATCATCTCACCGTAAGTTTTTAGGCAAAACTATCGAATAGAAAAAGGTTTAAAACCTTTTCTTGATAAGACGTGAGTAAATTTAATAGTAGCCTAAACTATGTTTAGATTTACCTTTGCCCTTTGTCATTTTGACTCTTTCTAATGATATGATTATAAATAAATTAGCTATTATTGAGCCTATTATGAGTGCTAAAGTCGAAATTTATACTTGGAGTACCTGCCCTTTTTGTATCCGTGCCAAAGGATTGTTAAAACAGAAAAATGTTGATTTTATTGAATATTGTCTTGATGGGGATCGTCAAGGTAAAATGGCTATGTCAGAACGGGCAAATGGTAGAACCAGTGTTCCTCAAATTTTTATTGACGACCAACACATTGGCGGATGTGATGATATTCATGCTTTAGAAAGAGCAGGAAAACTTGACTCGTTATTAGGTATCAATTAATGAAATTATTATTTATCATCGATCCCATCAATAAGCTAGACCCTACCCACGATAGCACAGTGGCTATGATGGAGGGCGCCCTCCACCTTGGACATGAAATTTGGATTACTTACCTAAATCAGCTAAGTATCATTGACAATAAGGCTTATGGGGAGACTTGTCAGGTTAACATTTATCCTGTGGAGTTGGTAGGGGGAATATGGCAAGCGCCCTCCCCTTGGTATGAGGTGCAAAAGCTGGAATTATTGCCGTTAGAAAGTTTTGATGCTGTTTTTATGCGTAAAGACCCACCGGTTAATACCAGTTATCTCTATGCTACTTATATTCTCGATTTAGTCAACCCCGAAAAAACGAAGGTGATTAATTCTCCCCAGGGGATTAGGGGCGCTAATGAGAAGGTATATGCCCTCAATTTTCCTACGGTTATCCCTGACACTATTGTTAGTCAAAGTAAAACGGTTATCGCTGATTTTCTGCAACAGAAACAGCAGGTAGTGATAAAACCTTTGGGGGGGAAAGCTGGAGAAGGTATTTTATTTGTGCAAGAAGATGATCGCAATTTTAATTCTCTCATCGAGATTAGCACTAAACAAGGACAAGAACCGGTAATGATACAAGAGTATTTACCATCAGCGAAAGAAGGGGATAAAAGAATTATTTTAGTTAATGGTGCGGTGATGGGCGCTGTGAATCGTATTCCCACTGGGAAAGATTTTCGGGGCAATATGGCAGTGGGTGGTAGAGTTGCTAAAACGGAAATTACTCCCCAAGATTTGAAAATTTGTGAGACGGTAGCACCAAAATTGGTGGCAGACGGCTTATTTTTTGTGGGTATTGACGTGATTGGCGGTTATCTCACTGAAGTTAATGTTACCAGTCCTACAGGTATTCGAGAAATTGATCGCCTTCATGGGGTGAATTTAGGTCAAGAAACCATTAAAATTTTGGAGCAGTTATAAACCTGATGGTAAAATGATCAATTTACGTTTAGCCTTTGCAGTTGCCACCGCCAAAATAGTTACCCAGTTAGTACGTTTATCGGGGAAGGGCGCTGGTAGTGTCTTACCCGGTGAAATTGCCCGACGCTTCCATCCTAGCCTTTTCGCCGTATTATCCGCACAGATTAAACAGGGTGTTATTCTTGTGGTTGGCACCAATGGCAAAACCACCACATCCCTATTTTTAAAAGAAATTTTAACTAATGCTAATTTTAACGTTATTCACAACGGGACGGGCGCTAATCTGGTTAATGGTTTAGTTACCTGTTTAATGGATAACTGTGACTTATGGGGCAACATTAACGCAGATTATGCCATCCTCGAAGTGGACGAAAATATATTACCTTTAGTTTTAAAAGAATGCTCTCCTAGCCATATTTTAGCCCTTAATTTATTTCGAGATCAACTAGATCGTTATGGTGAAGTTGACACCATCAGTTATCGATGGCAAAAAGCCATTTCTCCTTTGTCCAATGAGACTACTATTGTAGTAAATGGAGATGATCCAACCCTTTGTAATTTCGGTCAAAATTTATCCCAAAAAGTTTTATATTTTGGCTTAGATGAACCCGATTTATATTTATCAGAAATTCCCCATGCAGTGGATTCTATTTATTGTCCAAAATGTGGTCATTCCCTTAATTATCAAGGATTTTACTTATCTCATTTAGGTGATTTTGACTGTCCAAAATGTGACTTTACTAAAAGTAAATTATCCATAGAAAGCAGAGCATGGCAACAAATTTTAATCGGCGTTTACAATAAATATAATACTTTAGCTGGAGTAGTATTAGCTCAATCCATTGGTATTGATAAAGATATTATTAATAAAACTATAACTAACTTTAAACCGGCTTTTGGTAGAGCCGAAGAATTAATCGTTAATAATAAAAAAATACGCATTTTATTGTCAAAAAATCCCGTAGGGATGAATGAAACTATTAGGGCAGTAAAAGATTTAAAAAAAGTGAATCCCCACGGCACTACCATGATGGCATTAAATGATCGTACTCCTGATGGTACAGATGTATCATGGATTTGGGATGTGGATACAGAAGACTTAATCGAATTAGGTGGAAATATAGTGGTAAGCGGTGATCGAGTTTATGACATGGCACTAAGATTAAAATATAGTTTGGATACCATGGAAAATAATCTTAATTTAGTAGTGAAAGAAAACTTAGCAGAAGCTATCACCAGCGCCCTCCACCTTACCCCAGAAGGAGAAACATTGTATATAATTCCCACTTATTCAGCCATGCTAGAAGTGAGAAAAATTTTATTAGGTAAAGAGATTTTATGAGGTATCTTAGAAAGTAACTTATAACGACTATTTTTATCATAAAGTCAATGAAAGAAAAAACAGCGCCCCTCACCCCAGACTATTTCATTTCATCTAGCAATAAAATTCACTCCAATCAATGCCGTCACTACAAACCAGACACCACAGGATGGCAAAAAATGGAATCCTATTCCAGCGCCCTTCAAACCGGTGCGACACCCTGTCGAATTTGTTGCCCAAAAAATATTTTAGACAATGAGGTTAACAAACCAGCAGAAATTGAAAAAGTAACTTCTCAGGAAATTGAGGAAAAAACCGAAACACCTTCAGTAATAGAAAATCAAGAAAAAGCAGAAACTCCTCCAGTAATAGAAAATGAAGAAAAAATCGAAACACCTTCAGTAATAGAAAATGAAGAGAAAACAGAAATAACTTCGGTAGTAGAAAATGAAGAAAAAGCAGAAACACCTTCGGTAGTAGAAACTGAAGAAAAAACAGAAACACCTTCAGTAATAGAAAATGGAGAGAAAACAGAAACACCTTTGGTAATAGAAAATGGAGAAAAAACAGAGACAGTAGAAACTGCGGAGGATAAAGAAAAATCAGCAGAAACAAAAGCTAAAAAGAAGAAAAAGAAAAAAAATAAGCCCGTAGAAAAAGAAGAAGAAAAGAAAAGATATAAAATCTTAGCAGGAAACGGTTGCCATCAAGCCATCGCCGAAGTGAAGGGGATTTTAGTGCCACCTGCTGACAAAAACGACAGCCATCATTTAATATTGCCCGATGGTTGCACCCTTCAAGCCACCTTCATTAGCAGCCAATTAAAATGGTTAGCCTTCAATCAACCGAATATTTTAGGGGCGCACTGGTTTCGGGGTTATCCGAAAATGCAAGATAATAAATTAGTAGCATTACAAATTATCGCATGGGATTTAAATATGCCCACCAACGAAAAAGGCTGGGAAACATGGGAATTTATCGGGTTATGGACATTACAAAAGAATCTTACCGTACAACGTTCCATGGGAATGAAAGAAATTCGCACGGTAGCCAAAGAAACAGGATTTATCAAAAAATTCAAATATACCTTTAATAATGCTGAAGAATGGCTCAAAAATAAAAAATTGTGGAGTGGCTATGTTTATAAACTGCTTTGTCGCAGAGAAGGGGATACTTTAAAGATACAAAAAGTTATTCCCTATGCTTGTCCACGCATTAAACCAGTGCCAAAAGATCGAAATTTTGATAAAAACAAGTCTAATAGTAAATTTCAACCTAAATCTGAAGAAAAACTAAAACCTAAATCTGAGGAAAAATCAAAACCTAAACCTGATGAGAAATTACAACCCAATTCTTAATCATAAAATAATTTGTAGGTTGGGTTGAGGTAACGAAACCCAACAAAAAAAAACTTTCGCATTGCCCTCACCCCCTCTCCCAGAGGGCGAGGGGAGAATTATTTTCTATTAATATTATTTATAGATTAAATGATGAAATCAAATCCAAAAATTGAGACAATTATAAGTAATTTAAAAGAATATATACCGCAAATAAAAGAGCCGTATAAAATAGAAGAAATAGGAATTTTTGGCTCTTATGTTAGAGGAGAAGAAACAGAAAATAGTGATCTTGATATTTTGATCAAGTTTTCTTCTAGTATTGATTTTGGGTTGCTAGGTTTTTGTCAATTAGAAAATAAACTTACTGATAAATTAGGCATAAAAGTTGATTTAGTTATTAAAGATAGTTTAAAAATAAATCTCAAAAATAATATTCTTGATGAAGTGATATATTTAGGGTGTGCTGAAAAAGTGTAGTCGTGAGGGTAATGGACAATTGACAATTATATAGAGCAATTATTGTAAAGATTAGGCACAAGAAGATCCCCCTAAATCCCCCTTAAAAAGGGGGACTTGAGAATAATCAGCGTACCTCACTATCATGAAAAACGCTATAGCTTATCATCTGACAGCAATAATCTATTATTTTCTCTTTTTAATTTAATGCTATTTTTGCCTAAATATTTTTGTTTTTGCTCGTTTTTAACTTTTTGAATAAAGATTAATTTTGGAGCGATGGGATAATTTGCTACACTGAGAGCAAGATTTTTTCTACCTAAAATTGTAGAATCGATGATTTTATTATCATCAACTCATTGATGTTTAAATTGTATAGGTATTATGACAAAAACAGTAATCAAACCACAACTAAAATTAGTGGAATCAGAAACCGAAGAACTCCTGAAAAAAATTATCGAGATTGAAGAATCATCAGAGACTATTTTTCAAGAAAATCAATTGGTAGCCACCTATTTAGGCGCCCACCACCGTGACGATGGCTTAACGCAAATTGGTTTTTGGACTCCGCAGTTAATGCGAGAAGTAATGCACCTCAACGAGATTTATTTAGAAGTATTTACTCCCCAAGAAGATATTAACGTAGAAGAAATTTTACAACAGGATTTACCCACTATTAAAGTGCGCCGAGATTGTGTTTTCCTACAAAAAAGAGGAAAATTTTT
Organism: Cyanobacterium sp. T60_A2020_053; assembly: GCA_015272165.1. Classification (NCBI taxonomy): domain Bacteria; kingdom Bacillati; phylum Cyanobacteriota; class Cyanophyceae; order Chroococcales; family Geminocystaceae; genus Cyanobacterium; species Cyanobacterium sp. T60_A2020_053. The sequence continues at coordinate 7,828 of JACYMF010000043.1, read as the reverse complement.
TTGGGGTGTTATTGAAGGCATGAAAGCAGGTACAAGAGACAAATTAGGCTCTTTTTATTGGTTGCGCTACCGTAATCCCTATGGGCAAATTGAAATTATCCGAGACGTATTAGCGCACTCCTTGCCTTTCGGTATCTTTGCCCCTGCGGAATTGTATGATATGAATAAACTACAACGGGAAAGAAAAGACCTAGAATACTTCCAAAAACATGGCTCTACTGATTCGGAAAATATACCGCGCCAGAGTGCGCCCGTCAACATTTTACAACTCCATGTCGGCACAGCCACCAAAGAAGGTACAATCAGAGGATTAACGGAACTATATCAAGGCATTGCCCAGAAAATCCAACAAGATGAAGTCTTGACTTCCTACGAAGAAAATTATATCGGTTTCGATGCCCTGCAACTATTACCCATCGAACCGACTATCGAATATCGCCAAGACTTGAGCCAAGATAGCTTATTGTTTAACATCTGCGAAGAATGTTGCGGGATTGTACCTAATAGCGCCCCTGAAGGAGACGATTTTTTTCATAGCATCCCTGATATTACCGTTACTTTAACCCGTCCTAATACCCAAGGATGGGGCTATGACGTGCCGATTTTAGGGGCGGCCGCCGTTAGCCCTTCCATGCTCGGTAGTTTACGACCTGATGAATTATATGATTTTATTGGTGTATTACATAACTTTCCAGAACAACCCATCAGCTTAATCTATGACTTGGTTTATGGTCATGCGGACAATCAGTCAGAACTAATTATCAATAATCAATTTTTTAAAGGACCTAATATGTATGGTCAGGATTTAAACCATCAATTACCGATGGTGAGATCAATTTTACTAGAAACCCAAAGAAGAAAAATTAACACGGGCGCTGATGGCATTCGGGTTGACGGTGGTCAAGATTTTCGCTTTTTTAATCCTCTCAGTGGTAGGATAGAACAAGATGACCAATATCTTCTTGCCATGAGTGATTTGATACAAGACATTAACGGTTATCAAAGACGACTATTTACGATTTTTGAAGACGGGCGCCCGTGGCCTGAGGATGGTTGGGAAACCAAGTCAACTTACATGGATTTAATCAATCTCAAGGAAGATTCTTTCCAGTGGGGCCCTTTAATTTTTGCTCACAATACCCCAGCAGTGCAAGGTTTTTGGCGCCATAAATGGCAAAGGGTTTGTGAGGTGATGTATCAGGGACAAAATTGGATCACTGGTTGCGGTAATCATGATACCCTGAGACGTGGTTCTCAAGTCAATAAAAGTTTAGGGATTAATTGGCGCTTGGGAGATACCCTTAATGATGTGATTCGCAATGCCTATGATAATCCTGCTCTCACCATGTGGGTATATGCTTTTAGTCCGGGTTTACCCATGGATTTTATTAATGTTTTGATGCACACTCCTTGGATGTTTTTCCGTAACACTGATGAGGAATATGGTGTGAAAGTGGTATCGGAAGAAGTGGGTTTTCTCGATTGGCAAATGACAGAAGAGCGCTACTGTAAAAAAGATAGTTTTCGCCGTCTCAAGGCTTTAGGTTTTCACAAGTTGGATCAGTTACGAGAGTTTACCCATGCGCTTAATGATACGATGATCGCTCGTAATTATGATTTACAGGAAGTTACCCAAGTATTTCAAGGGTGTTTTGATGATGATGATGCTTGTGATATAACAACTCTCAAAAAAATTAAGCAAGGAGATTTAAAAGATTTTTGCGACAATCTCGATATTGACGGTTTGAAACATTGGGCGCTGATGTTTATGGAGGATTGTTTTGATATTTGTAATGTCTCCCACTATATTCCGGTGATGCGAGGGGCGCTGACTAAGTATAATTTGGCTTTACGACAATTTCGCCGTAGTCATCCTTGGTTAATGGCAAGTTTAAACGGTGGTGATCGTTTTAATAAAATTCAAGAGGGTGACGCTACTATTTATTATGGTATTCGCTCTAATCCACAAGACCCAGAGGAAAAAGTTGTTATGGTGGTTAATTTGGAAGGGCAAACATCAGAAATTAATTTGCTAGATTGGTTACAGTTAGACCCTGATGAGTGGAAAATTGAATTAACTACTCCTACGTTATCTAATATTGATGATCTACAGGGGTTAAATTGTTTAACTTTAGCTCAAACCCAAGGTATTCTTTTAACCCGTGTTTAGTCTAACAAGTAAGTAATTTATCTCCGATCTGTCACTTTCCGATAGAGTTGCTTTAGTAGATATAGTTTCAGCCATTTTTAAATTCTGATAATTTTTATTACTTAAAAAGTCTTGAAATATTTTGCTAATCAAGGTTTTGTGACCCAAGAATGGTAAAAGTTTTCGGAAAGTGACAAAAGAGGGTGATAATGATCTGGTAGAGGTCATCGCATTTGCCATGGAGCAAGTAACACAGTTAGAGATACATAATTGATTCACTCATTGCTGTTACCTTACCTCATAATCATGAGAAATGCTATAAACAAAATTAAAAACTGATGTTACGCAGTCAAACGAGATATTAATAGTTTCAAAGGTTAAGTGCGAACGAAAAATTAGTATTTTAAGGTTTATTATGGGTAACGTCAGTTAAAAAGTAAGAATTTATAAAAAATGGTAAAAGTTAGCGTTTGTATACCGACTTATAATCGTTCCCATTATCTTCAATATGCCATTCATAGTGTATTGACACAAACTTACTATGATTTTGAGTTAATTGTATGTGATGATGGCTCAACAGATGACACACCAGAAATAATTAAAAATATCAATGATTCGCGCTTAATTTATCTGCGTCATCCCCAAAATATTGGCAAAAGTAATAACATGAGATCAGGGTTTAATCAAGCTACTGGAAAATATTTTATTAAATTTGACGATGATGATGCTTTATGTCAAGATTTTTTAACCAAAACAGTACAAATATTGGAAGAAAATAATGACATTGATTTTGTTAGTACAGATCATTGGATTATTGATAATAAAAGTATTATAGATGATCAAGCCACTAAAATAAACTCTCAAAAATGGCACAGAGAAACACTAAAAGAGGGCATTATTAATGATTTGTTAAAACAAGTTTTTATAAATCAAGTTATTCAAATTGGAGCAACTTTATTCCGAAAAACAGTTTTAGAAGAAATTGATTTCCTTCTACCCAATATACAAAATTGCGAAGATAATGATTTATTAGTAAGATTAGCAGTTAAAAATAAAACTGGGTATTATTTACCTTCTCTATTGATGAAATACAGATTTCATAATGAACAAATTAGTACAGAAAAATCATTACAATATTTGCATGACTATTTAGATTATTTGAATAGATTTAATTTTACGGATCAAGAAATTGAAAAATATCGTTTAAGTAAAGTATTAAAAACGAAAGTTAGTTTAGGATTAAAATTAATTGAAGCAGGTAAAAATCAAGAAGGAAGAAAATTAATCAGAGAATCAGCGCCCTTCACCCCATTAAATAAACGTGGGTTAGTTGGCTTAACACTTTCCTATTTTCCACATAAATTAACTAATAAAATTATTAATATTTTACGACAAATAAAACCACAAGACTATGCAGATCAAATCAGAAATAATTAATCATTAATATTAACTTTTAATTCCTCTACTTTAAGTAAAATTAAATATTCATAAAAAGCCTGTAAAGTACACCAAGCAAAACCAGCTTTTCCATCTAAAAAACCCCTTAAAATAAAATACATATAAAACCATCTCAGTAAAGGGCGAAAAGGCACCTTTAAAGATAAATCTTTCAGCGCCCTCCGCCTCATTACTTCCGTTTTGCCAAAAAATATATCTTGCCAATTAATATCTTTATTTTCTGCTAATTGTTTAATAGTTTCCTTCGCTTCATCTGTAGAATAACGATTATGTTTTTCAAGCCAACGGCTTAAACCTTTACTACAAGTGTAATGAGGATAAGGGTTTTGTAAATGTCCCGTTTCTCCCTCACAGATTTCCCTCTCAGCGTGGCCAAAATCAATAAATGAAACTTTACCCTTTTTAAATAAGCGCATTTGATGCCGTGGATATTGGGCGCTATGGCGAATCCATTTACCCAAAAACATCATTTTTTCTGCTACATAATAACCAATATATTGCTCACTTTTAACGGCTTCTAAACACTCATTAAATAATTCTGAAGTGAATCTTTCATCAGCTTCCAATAAATAAACCCAATCATATTTCGTCTCAATATTTTCTAGCATCCAACTGCGCTGTTTTCCATGGGATTCAAAAGGATGTTGATAAATTTTGATAGGATAATTAGAAGCAATTTCCGTAGTTTTATCCGTGCTAAAAGAATCCACTAAAATAATGTCATCACATAATAAAGCCGATTCAATACATGAAGCGATGTCTATTTCCTCGTTATAGGTCAAAATGAATACTGAAAACATGAATTATTTTAGATATTTTTAATCGCTATCAAATTATTATCATAATGGTGGAGGGCGCTGAGGAGCATAAAAGTCACAATTAATTTTGTTTACTTACTTAACAAAAGGTTTGATGCTCACCCCAAGAATATTAACTGAGTTAATTTTTAGTGTAGCGTAAAGTTTCTATGGATTGAGCCGTGAGAAATAAGCCCAGAAAAATATAACTAATAAAAATAATCAAACTGCCTGTATCAAAAATTCCCCTCACAAAATTATCGTACGTTGTCAGTATAGAAAAATGACTAATTATTTCTCCTAAATTACCTCCTAAATTATTTGCTAAAGTGTCCAGTATTGACAGAAATAAAACTAAAATAAAGGTGATAATTGCTGAAAAAATTGTACTCTCAGTAAGAGATGAAATAAACATTCCCAATGATAAAATTGCCCCTGCTAATAATAGCAAACCACCATGAGCTAACAATGGTACTTGGGGAGGGAAGGAGGGCGCTGAGGAACTAAAAATTATGATTTCATAAACTAAAATGGGCATAATCATAGTTAGAAAAAATAACCATACTCCTAATAATTTACCTAATGCTACTACCCAGTTAAAAAGAGGAGATGTTGCTAATAATTCCAATGTGCCTTTTTTTCTTTCTTCAGTATATAAACCCATTGATAACATGGGTAATAAAAATAAGGAAATTGAACCCATTACCCCAAAATAAATTTGGATAAATTCATAAGGTATATCAATAGGAACACTATTTCCTATTTGTTCTTGAAGGGCTACGCTTTGTATTATGCCTTGGGGACTAAATAAAATAAAAACGAAAAATATCCCTGATATTAACCAAAAGATTCCAGCAATAATTAAAGCTAAAGGGGAGTTAAAATAACTTTGTAATTCTTTTTGTAAAATAGCAAGGGTATTATTAATTATGCTAGTCATATATGGTTTATTTTTAAGTAATAAATATTGTAATTTATTAGTGAATAAAGCTCTCTTACTTTGATTATAATAAATTATTAGTTGGTATAGAGCAAAAGGAAATGAAAACTGCTGTAAAATGCAGTTGAATTACCAAATTATATAATATACACTACAGGAGGCTAATAAAACCTCATAATTGTCAATTTGCTCTCACGACTCCACTAATGAGTGCAAAACCTAATTAAGTCTCCTCCCTGTTTTCGACAAATCTTTCATAATTCTTTCATTTTTGGTATAGTAAGAAGGTAAACAAAGCGCCCTTCACCGCAAATGATAGATTTATTAATTGAACCATTGCAATATAATTTTATGCAAAAATCCCTCATAGTAGCCATTGTTATTGGCTTGATTTTATCTTAATGATTTTAATTGGTCTAACCATTGTTGCTAGTCTTAAAGCTGTGGGAGTTATTTTAGTTTTATCTTTATTAATTACGCCTACTGCCACAGCATATTTATTCGTAAATCGTCTGCATCAAATGATGTTTGTTGGTGTTATTTTTGCAGTTATTGCTAGTATTAGTGGTATGTATTTAAGTTTTTATTATAATATTCCTTCTGGACCTGCTATTGTTTTAGTGGCTACTTTTTTATTTATTTTGAGTTTTTTATTCAGTCCAAATCAAGGTTTAATTAGTTTGTATGTGCGCCGAAAATTATCTTTTTAGTATCTAGGGTGTGATGAAAAAGTATTTTTTATTTTGTAGGTTGGGTTAGCTATAGCGTAACCCAACAATAGTTTTATCTAATCTATTTATAACTAATTAACTTAATCTTTGATAAGCAGTAACTAAACCATTTTCATCCCCTACATTACCCGGAAAAAGTACCACTGGTAAATTAGGAAATAAATGATGATCTTTTGGAGTCGTAATAACTGAACAACCGGGCAAAATTTGACCTAATAATCTTGCTTCTTTTAATTTTAAACCATCACTAAGAACATCATTAGAAGTAATACCTCCTTTACTAATTAAAAAACCAATATCCGTAGGTAAACCTTTAACTATATCCATCAAAGTTGCCGAAACTTCCTTCCCAAAAGCTAAACGGGTGGTAACATCCGCAAAAGTCAATTCTTGACGACTGGTATAAACTACAGGGGTTTTTCCTTCTTTGATAATAGTTTGCACTTGGTGAAGGGCGCCCTCCACCATTTTATCTCGACTGTCAGGATTATCCCTTAAACTGACTACATCAATTTCAATACCGCTAATATCTGGTTCTTGTAATAGTTTAGCTAACTGTGAGCTAGTTTTTTGCACATGAGAACCGACAATAATCACCCCACTATTTTGATTAGGCTTATATTGTGCCATGAGGTGAGGGGCGCTGGGTTGTTTTCCCACTCCAGCTAATGACGTTAAAATACTAGCAGCGCTACGAAATAAAAACTTTTTACCATCCCTTGCCACCGCTAACACATCTTGGGCAAACTGATCTAAATCTGCTTGTTTTTCCCCATCCACTGCACAACATTGATTATTTGTCAAAATTCTTAATTTTTCTTGACATCCTGAGCGAATATCATCAAGAGTGAAACAAACAACCTCATCAGCAGTTATTTTGCCATTGGTTTTTTCATTAACATAGTCAGGTAAATAACTGTAACTATAGCCAAATACTGAATCTTGAGCAAATTCCGTTTCATGGACAGGAGTTTCTACCCCATCTATGATTAAATAATGAATGCCATTGCGAGTAACTCTACCTCCTTCAAAAAAAGCAGGGATAAGGAAATGAGCATCAAAAGCGCCCATCACCCTAGCAATAACGTCAGTTTCGATGGGATAATGACCTCTGAGGGTAGAATCAGAACGACTTACGATAACATATTCTTGGACATTCTCTAACTCCAGCGCCCTCCGCAGATTTACACATACTTCGGTTGTAATACTCTCCGCTTCTTGAGGAGTCAGCGCCCTTGTATTGGTGAGAATGAAAAAAATCGGACTCTCATCCTGTAAACCATCTCGGAGAGTTTCTACATCCCATTGCATTAATAATAAACAACTATGGACAGTTTGAGAACCAGTGGGATCATCATCAAGAACAATTATTTTTGGTTGTTGACTCATGTTAATGAAATTTTTGATTGTATAGAGGAATCCTATAGGAGTTGTAAAAAATAATATTATTAAAAAGGCAAAGAGGGAAACTTTCATCAACTACCTTTTGGTAAAGAGAAGAAAAAGTATTATCTTTGATATTTTGTTCCAATAATTAATTTCTTACTAATAATCTAGGATCACTATATTTAATATTAGATCAGTTGTGGTAATTAAATAATGTTAGATGAACTACGCATTTCCGCTACGCTGAGAAATGCGTTTCTGACGCTTCTTCGCCCCAAGTTGCCTCATGCTTCCGCACTCAGTAGAGCTTGGCGACTCTGCGTCTAAAGAGGCACGTTCCATACCCCTGATATAGTTTTCTATGACC